>JALOPN010000026.1 GCA_025453875.1 Gemmatimonadaceae bacterium
CGCGTGCGGCGACTGGTCGAACTGAGCTCGGACACCCCGCGCGACTATACTGGCGGCGTGAAGCAGGACTGGCGCGTTCGCAAGGAGCGCTATCTCGCGCACGCCCGAACGGCCGACCCGGCGGATCTTCGCGTCACCATCGCCGACAAGATCGACAACCTGCGCGCCATCCTCGCCGATTACGCGGAGCTGGGCGAGGCGCTCTGGACGCGGTTCAACGCCGGGCGCGACGCACAGCTGTGGTACTACCGGGCCACGCTTGCCGCGTATCAGGAGGCCGGGTATCGCGGTCGACTGCTCGACGAGTTGGCGCGCCTCGTCGCGCAGCTCCCCGCCGACGCGTCACGCTAGCGCGAATCACGCCGTGGCCTGGCGTCGCACGACGTAACGACGGGCGCCACGGATCGTCCTCGGAGGACATCCGTGATGGCCACACGCGACGCCGCGTGTGGCCATCACGCTCGCGCGTCGAGCGCCCCTCGCACGCCGCCTCGTTGACCGTCCCGCATGGCCGCCAGCTCACCCAGTCCGTTCCCCGATCGCCGCCGCCCGACATCGTCTGGCGGCTCGTTGTGGCGTCGTACGACGCGGAAGCTGGCGGCTATATGTCGCATCTTTACCCCGTACTCGGCCGACGAAGCCGACGCCGCGCGATTCCGAGCACGGCAGATTCAGGCGGTCCTCCGGCTCTCGCCCGTCGCGACCGTCATCAACGTGGCGAACGCGAGCGTGGTGCTCGCGGTCCTCTGGCGACAGGCACCGCACGGCTTCCTCCTCCCATGGGCCGCGACGATCGTCCTGTTCGCGCTCCTCGGCTTCCGCGGCTGGTGGCGCGGTCGGCGCCGACGGGCCACGGTGGCCTCTCCGCGGGCCCTGCGCGCGATGGCCTGGCAGGCCGGCTTGTTCAGTGCGGTGTGGGGCCTGCTGCCGGCGGTCCTGCTCCCGCAGGTCGATAGCACGGCGCAGTTCTTCGTCGGGATGGTGACCGTGGGCATGATCTGCGGCGGTGGCTTCATCCTGGCCAGCGTACCGCTGGCGGGCACCGTCTGGCCGCTCGTGCAGGGACTGGGGGCGCTGTACGGCGTGCTCGGGTCGGGGCTGTCGGCGACCGGTGGCATGGCGGCCCTGCTCGGCCTGTACCTGCTCACGGTGGTGTACTCGGTGATTCAGATCGCGCGCACCTTCGGCGCGCAGCTGATGGCCGAAGCGCGCGCCGACCACCAGCACGAGGTGATCGGGCTGCTGCTGCGTGATTACGAGGACCACGCCAGCGACCTGCTCTGGGAGGTCGACGCACGGGGCCGCTTCGTGCACGCGTCGCAGCGACTGCGTGAACAGCTCGGTGCGGGCCCCGACGCACTGCAGACGACACCCGCGGTGGAGCTGCTGCACGTCCTCGTGCCGGCCACCCCGGAGGCACGGCGCGCGTGGCGCGGCCTCCGGCTGCGCCTGCGTCGCACCGGCACCCTGCGCGACGAAATCATCGCGCTGCGCGTGGGGCGCGAGACGCGTTGGTGGGCCATCACCGCCCGTCGCCTCGATGACGACGCCGGTCGCACGATCGGTTGGCGCGGCGTCGCGTCCGACCACACCGAGCGCCACCTCGCACACCGGCGACTCGCGTGGCTCGCGCACAATGACGCGCTCACCGGTCTCGTGAATCGCGCGCAGTTTCGTGAGGTCCTGCAGGCCGCGCTCGAAGACACCATCACCGACGACGGTCATCTCGCCGTCGTCTACGCCGATCTCGACGGCTTCAAGCAGATCAACGACGAGCACGGCCATGCGGCCGGTGACGCGCTGCTGCGCACCGCCGGCGAGCGCCTGCTCGCGTCCGCCCGACGCACCGACGTCGTCGCGCGCCTTGGCGGCGACGAGTTCGCCATGCTGCTGCGCGGCGTACGCGACGCCCACGAGGCGCAGTCGCTCGTCGATCGCGCATTGCGCCTGCTGGACGCACCGGTGGTGATCGGCGAGCGAACGGTCCGCCTGCGAGCGTCGCTCGGCGTGGCCCTCGCTCCCCAGCACGGCCGCGATCTCGATACCCTCATGAATCGCGCCGATCTCGCGCTCTACACCGCCAAGAACGGTGGCGGCCAGCGGTCGTGCGTCTTCGATGAATCGCTCGTGGAGCGCAATCGGCGCCGGACACAACTCGAGGACGCGTTGCGCGACGCCGTCACGCGCGGCGAGCTGCACCTCAAGTTCCAGCCGCTCCTCGAATCGTCGTCGTGGCGATTGGTGGGCTTTGAAGCGCTGTTGCGGTGGACACACCCGACACTCGGTCGCATCGCACCGAGCGAGTTCGTGCCCATCGCGGAATCGATCGGACTCATGCCGGCGATCGGCCACTGGGTGGTGCGCGAAGCATGCCGCGCGGCGTCGGCGTGGCCACGGGATCTGTCGGTCTCGATCAATGTGTCGCCGCTGCAGCTTGGCGACGAATCGTTCGTGCCGTCACTGCTCGAAGCGACCCGCGACCTCGACCGCCAGCGGGTGACACTCGAAGTCACCGAATCGGCGCTGCTCGACGATGTGTCGCGCACACTCGCGTTGCTCGCGACGTTGCGCGCGCACGGCTTCCGCATTGCCCTCGACGATTTCGGCACGGGCTACTCCGCGCTGGGCTATCTGCGCCGTTTCTCCTTCGACGTGCTCAAGATCGATCGCAGCTTCGTCCGCGATCTGACGACCAATCCCGAGGCGCGTATTCTCGTCGAAACGATTCTCGCGATGGCACGCTCGCTCGGCATGTCGACGGTCGCCGAGGGGGTCGAGACCGAGGAGGAGGCGGCGCTGCTGCGGGATCGCGGCTGCACTGTGCTGCAAGGGTACTACGTGAGCCGTCCCATGCAGCCGAAAGCCGTGGCCGCGTTCGCACGGTCGTGGACCGCCATGACGCCAGCCTTCGGCATGGACGCGATGCCGGATGTGCTCGCGGTGGCGACGCGCGACGCGAACGCGGCGTCGGAGGACACCGCGACGGTGCCCTCCGACCGCTCAGCACGCGCGCGCGCGACGGCCGCTACACGTTGACGGCGACCGTGAGCGAGGCGGTGAAGCCGCTGCTCACATCACCAGTGAGCGTCGCGAGTTGCAGGTTGGCCCCGTCCCGGAACACGTTGTCGCTGGCCAGCGACACGCGACTGAGGTTCGACACACTCGCCGCGTAACCCGTCGTGGCGTACACGAGGTCGCAGGCCGCCTTGGGCAACGCGATTTGCGACGTGGCGACCTTGTTCGCCACGTTGCTTGCCGCCGCGAGCGAGTTGAAGACCTCGAAGTGGATGTGCGGCCAGCGCCCGTCGTAGCAGCCCGGAAAGATCGTGGTGAACGCGAGGCGACCGTTCTCGTCGGCGGCCTGCACGCCACGCAGGTAGTTCTGATTGGTGACGCCCGACGAGTAGAGCGAGTACCGACCGTCGCGATCAGCGTGCCACAGGTAGACCGCCCGTCCGGCCAGTGGCGCGCACGTGCTCGAGGACACGATGGTCAACGCAATGGTGAGCGGGACACCGGCAGCCGTCCCGCTGAGGCCGGCGAAGCTGGAGCGCAGGTCACTGCGCACGACGCCCGACTGATTGAGCACGTTGGCCCCGTTCGAACCGTCACCCGGATACGGACCGGCGGTCTCTTCCGGAATACGCGTGCACACGCCGGTGGACGGATTGATGCCACCGGTGACGGTGTCGTCGGTGGACGGATCGAGGACGCCGCTGTCGGCGCAGCCCAGGATGGGCGCCAACCCGAGCGCCGCGCCGGCGCTGCCGACCAGCGACAGCCAGCGACGGCGACCGAGCAGGGCGCGGGTGCCCGCGAGGTCGCGGTGCAGGCCGCCGTGGTCGTCGTGATCGTGGTCGTGCGCCAAGTGATCGGCAGGGGTGAGGTGCGACATGTCGGGCCTCCGGCGTCGGGGGGTGTCACTGCGTGTGGCAGGACTACCCGCGAGCCGTCAACACCCCCATGTCCGCCTATCCGTCGACCGGCGCCGCCAGCACGAGGCGTTCACGCGATGACACCACCACGCCGCCCGGTCGTTCGAGCGTGATCGCGAAGAGCGTGGGACGGTCGACGGGCAACCGCGGCGTGATGAGCACGAGCACCTCGCCGCTGTCCGTCACGTCGAAGACACCACCGTCCACCGGATAGCGGGCGTCGCGGCTCGCGTCAACAATCCACAGCTGGTACTGGGCGACGCGCGGATCGTTGGGTACGAGCCCGGTGAAGCGCATGACGCCGCGTTGCTGCGCCGCATTCCAGACGAGATCGCCGCCGGCACCTCGCGCGGCCGGGTCGGTACTGGGCGCCCACGTGCGACGCAGCGAGGTGCTGTCGGCGAGCAGTGCGGTGCGCAGGGCGACCAGCGCCGCGGCGTCGAGACGGGCGTCGTCGGCCGAGGCCGGTGTGACCGACACGGTTGTATTGGTCGCCGCCGGCGCCGTGGCCGCGCGCGAACCGGACGCCCACACGGCGAGTGACGCGGCCGCGGCGAGCCAGCCCGCGACGGCGGCAACGCGCAGGGCGCGCGACGGCGAGGCCGAGGTCGGCGGTACGACGGGGCGCGGGGCGCGAGCGCGGAGTTGCGCCTCGCCGTCGGCGATGATGCGGGCGGCCAAGGCCGGCGGCAACGGGGTGACGGTGTCACTCGCGGACTGCAGCGCGTCGGTGAGCGCGGCGGCCGCGTGATCGAGGGGATGCTGGGCGTTCATGCGTGTTCCTCCGGTCCGATGAGACGTCCTGCCAGCAGCGCGCGCGCGCGCATCAGGCCGCGTCGGATGTGTGACTTCACGGTGCCCAACGGGAGCGCCGTCTCGTGCGAAAGTTCGTCGTGCGTCTTGCCGTCGAGCAGATGGCGTTCGAGCAGCTGTCGTTGAATGGGCGAGAGCCCCTCGAGCAGCGTGCTCGCGTCAACCGCCGCCCCAACGCGGAGGTCCTCGTGCGCCGGATCCGCGACGTCGAAATCGTCGGGCCACGCCATGGTGTCGAGCTGCCGCGAACGCTTGCGCAGCCGATCGATGAGACGCCGCCGCGCCACCATGACCACGAAGCTGCGCTCGGTGGCACGCTGGGCGTCGAAGCGGGCCGCCGACTTCCAGAGATCAAAGAAGATCTCCTGCACGGCGTCTTCGGCGTCCGCGTCATCGGAGGCCCAGCGACGCGCGAGCGACCAGAGCAACGGTCCGTACTCCGTCACACACGTCGCCACCGCGGATTCATCACCCGCCGCAATGCGCGGAAGCAGAGCAGTGGACGGGGACACCGAGGAATCAGAGGGGTGCAGTGCGAGGCTCATCTGCAGGGCATTCGACGGCACCGCGGATTCGGATGCAGGGCATTCGACGGCACCGCGGATTCGGATGCAGTGCATCCAGCGACGTGCTGGGGAGCGAAGGCTGGCGTGTTCCCGCTCGTTCCCAACCCTTTCGTTCCGGAGTTTCCATGCGTCGTCTCTCCACTCTCCTGCTCTCGGCCGCGCTCGGCGTGAGCACCCCCCTGCTGCTGCCCGCGCAGCAAGACATCGTGCGCACGGCGCGCGGCGCCGGCCAGTTTGCCACACTGCTGGCCGCGGTCGAGGCGGCCGGCCTGACCAGCACGCTGCAGGGGCGCGGCCCGTTCACCGTCTTCGCGCCGACCGACGAGGCGTTCCGCAAGCTGCCCAACGGCACCGTCGAATCGCTCCTCAAGCCGGAGAATCGGGAGCAACTGAAGGCGCTCCTGCTCTACCACGTAGTGCCGGGTCGCGTCTCGGCCGCGACGGCGCGCACGCTGGACGGTGCAGCCACGGTGGAAGGTCGACGGATCCGCATTCGCACGTCTGGCGCGTCGCTTCGCATCAACGAGTCCACCGTCATCACCGCCGATGTGAACGCGAGCAATGGTGTCATTCACGTGATCGATCAGGTGCTGATGCCGCCCGCCGCGAGCGGCGGCGACATGACGACGACGCGACAGGGCGGGTCGGCCGCCGGGCGCGCGCGCGACCTGGTGGACCTCGCCATCCGCCGCGGCGCACCGCTCTTCAACGATGGCGCGCCCGAGGCGACCGTGGCGATCTACGAAGTGACGGCACGAGCGATCCTCGCGCTGGATGGCCTCACCTCCGACGTGGTGCAGCCACTCGAGCGGGGGCTGCGCGACGCCGCGCGGGCGCGCTCCGCGTCGGATGAAGCGTGGCGCCTGCGCGAGGCGCTCGAGGACGCCGGCCGGTCCCTCGACGTGGTGGTGGTCGCCGAACAGCGTGCCACGTCGCGGACGATGACGGCGTCGCGCCGCAAGCACTGAGCGCGACACCATCACGCGGGCCACGGCTCGCGGTGCACGAGGTCCGGTGCCGCACGGCACCGGACCTCGTGTGCATCGTGCATGGCGCCCAGCCGCACCGGACACCATTGTTCGCACGGTCGCGCGAGGGCGCGCTCCGGTGCCACGACGTGTCTCCTGCTCCGCCTGATGTCCGCTCCCACACTCGATCGCCGTCCGCGCGCCCAGTGGGGCACGCTCCCCGTCGCGCCCACGCGCTACGGCCAATCGGTCCTCGGCCTTCCGCTCGAAGTGTGGCGCCCCACAGGTCGCTGCGAGGTGCTGCTCTTTGCCGCCATTCACGGCGAAGAGCCCGAAACCACGTGGGCGCTCTCGCGAGCCCTGCGACAGCTCGACGGACCACTCGCCCACGCGGCCGTCGTGCTGGCGGCCAATCCGGACGGCCTCATCCGCGGCACACGCGGCAACGCCAATGGCGTGGACCTCAACCGCAACTTTCCCGCACGCAACTGGCAGCCCGGCGAGGTGCTGAGTCGAGCGACCGTCGACGCACCGCGTGATGTGGTGCTGCATACCGGCGCATCAGCCGGTTCGGAGCCGGAAACGCAGGCGCTGCTCGCGCTCATCGCCGAGCTGCAGCCGGACGTGGTGATTGCCCTGCACGCGCCGCTCGCCTGCATCGATGATCCCGCCAACAGCGCACTCGGTCATCGTCTCGCCGAGCGTACCGGCATGCCGCTCGTACCTGATGTGGGCTACGCAACGCCGGGCTCGTTCGGCTCGTGGTGCGCCGATCAGGCACTGCCGGTGATCACCTACGAGTTGCCGGTGATTGCGCCGGAAGACACGATGGCAGTGCACGTGCCGGTCTTCGTCGATCTCCTCACCGGCACCCTTCGCTGAGTCCGAGGCTTCTGTGACGCTCAACTACATCTGGCTGGCGTTCTTTCTGATTTCGTTGGTCGTTGGCCTCGTCAAGCTGATCGGCGGTGATACCGCCGTGTTCTCCGCGATGACGCAGGCGACGTTCGACTCCGCGAAGACCGGCTTCGAGATTTCGATCGGCCTCACCGGTGTGCTCACCTTGTGGCTGGGTCTCATGAAGGTGGGGGAAGCGGGCGGCGCGATCGGCGTGCTCGCGCGTGTGGTGAGCCCGTTCTTCCAGCGCCTCTTTCCGGAGATCCCGAAGGATCACCCGGCGCTGGGCTCGATCATCATGAACTTTTCGGCCAACATGCTCGGGCTCGACAACGCGGCCACGCCGCTCGGGCTCAAGGCCATGAACGAACTGCAAACGCTCAATCCGGAGAAGGACACCGCGACGAACGCGCAGATCATGTTCCTGGTGCTGAACACGTCGGGGCTCACGCTCATCCCGATCAGCATCATGGTGTACCGCGCACAGCTCGGCGCGGCGAATCCGGCCGACGTCTTTCTCCCGATTCTCCTCACGACGTACTTTGCGACGCTCACCGCGCTGATTGGCGTGGCACTCGTCCAACGCATCAACCTGTTCGACCCCGTGCTGCTGGGGTGGTTGCTCGGTGTCACCGGCCTTGTGGGCGCCGTCGTGTGGGCCTTCTCCGGGATGGAGCAGGAGCGCGTACAGGCCATCTCGAACGTCGTGGCCAATGTGGTGCTGTACGGGGTGATCAGTGCGTTCCTGCTCATGGCGCTCGTGCGCAAGGTCAACGCCTACGAGGCGTTCATCGAGGGCGCCAAGGAAGGCTTTCAGGTCGCGATTCGCATCATTCCGTACCTCGTGGCGCTGCTGGTGGCGATCGGCGTGTTCCGCGCGTCGGGCACGCTCGACCTGCTGACGCAGGGGCTGAGCGCGCTCTTTGCCGCCGTCGGGCTCGACGAGCGCATGATTCCCGCGCTCCCCACAGCCATGATGAAGCCGCTCTCGGGAAGTGGCGCGCGCGGCATGATGGTGGACGCGATGGAGACATACGGCGCCGACTCGTTCGTGGGGCGGCTCGCGTCCACCTTCCAGGGTGCGACGGACACGACGTTCTACATTCTCGCGCTGTACTTCGGCTCGGTGGGCGTGCGCAAGACGCGGCACGCGGTGAGCATGGGCTTGCTCGCCGATGCGGTGGGTGTGATTGCGGCGATCGTGATTGCGTACATCTTCTGGGGGTGAGGCGTGTCGTCGCGACTCGTTCCCGATTCACCGTGAGGGGCTTGCATGCCGGCGTTGTTTGACGCGATGACGCTGCGCGACCTGACGCTGCGCAACCGCATCGTCGTGTCGCCGATGTGCCAGTACTCCGCCGTCCATGGCGTTGCGAACGATTGGCATCTCGTGCATCTCGGTGGCTTCGCCACCGGAGGTGCGGGGCTGATCCTGGCCGAAGCCACCGCCGTCGTGCCCGAGGGACGCATCAGCCCGTGGGACCTCGGCTTGTGGGATGACGAGCAGATTCCGGCGCTGCAGCGGATCACCTCGTTCGTGCACGCACAAGGAGCGGCCATCGGCGTGCAACTCGCGCACGCGGGTCGCAAGGCGAGCACGCGACGCCCCTGGGAGGGCACGGGGACCGTCCCGCCGGCAGAGGGTGGGTGGCGCGAGGTGATGGCACCGAGTGCGGTGCGGTATTCGGACAGCTACCCGGAGCCAACCGCGCTCGATGATGCGGGCATCGCGCGCGTGATCACGGCGTTTGCAGACGCGGCGCATCGCGCCGACGTCGCCGGCTTCGACGTGGTCGAGGTGCACGCGGCGCACGGTTACCTGCTGCACAGCTTCCTCTCGCCACTCACCAATCATCGCACCGATGCGTGGGGCGGATCGTTCGAGCATCGCGTGCGCCTGCTCGAGGACGTGACGCGTGCCATCCGCGTGGTGTGGCCCGCGCACAAGCCGCTGTTCGTGCGCGTCTCCGCGACCGACTGGGCAGAGGGTGGCTGGGAGGTCGGCGACACAGTCGCACTCGCGGCGCGGCTCGTGCCGCTCGGCGCAGACCTGATCGATTGTTCGAGCGGCGGGCTGGTGTCGCACCAGCGCATTCCAGTGGGGCCGGGGTATCAGGTCCCGTTTGCTGAGCGGGTGCGGCGTGACGCCGGTGTCCCGACGGGCGCCGTGGGATTGATCACCGAGCCGGCGCAGGCGGACGCGATCGTGCGTGAGGGGCAGGCGGATCTGGTGCTGCTCGCGCGCGAGCTGCTGCGGGATCCGCGCTGGCCGCTGCGTGCGGCGCACGCGCTGGGCGCGTCGGTCGCGTGGCCGCCGCAGTACGAGCGCGCAAAGCCGCGATGAATCGTTCTTCGCTCGCCTGCGTCGCGCTGCTGCTCTTCGGTACGGCGTCCGGGTGCGCGTCAACATCGCCACGTACTCTCCCCGCCCCGCGCACAGTGGCGGTGGCGACGCCTTCTGCACCGCAACAGGCGTCGCCCATGGTGGAGACGACGCGTGCGCACGAACGGCTTACGCCGAACACGCTCGGTGGCGATACGCTCTCGTTCGTGGGGCCGGGCGGTCGGGCGGTGGCGCTCTTCATCCCCCATTCGGCGGCGCGGCGCGATTCACTGCACCTGGTGGTGCACTTCTTCGGCGCGTCGTGGCTGCCCATGCAGGCGGTGGACGCACTCGGCGATGGGACCGTCGCGGCGGTCGTGAACCTCGGAGGCGGTTCGGGGATCTATCACCGCACCTTCAGTGATCCCACCGCGTTTCCCGCGCTGCTCGACAGCGTGCAGTCGCACGTCACGCGGCGCATCGGGCGCACGTTGCCGGTCGCGCGTGCAACCCTCACCGCATTTTCCGCCGGCCACGGTGCGGTGCGCGTGATTCTGCGCGAACCGGCACTCGAGTCACGGGTTGGCGCGGTGCTGCTGCTCGACGGGTTGCACACGAGCTACGTGCCGGAAGGGAAGCCGGTCGCTGACGGTGGCGTGCTCGATAGCACGAATCTGATTGCCGTGCGTGACTTCGCGCGACGTGCAGCACGCGGCGAGGCGCGGCTGCTCATCACACACAGTACGATTTTCCCCGGCACGTACGCGAGCACGACGGAAACGGCCGACTGGCTGTTGCACTCACTCGGGCTTCGTCGCACTGCGGTGCTCGCCTGGGGGCCGCGTGGCATGCAGCAGCTGAGCGCGGTGCGGTCGGGTGGCTTTCGTGTGTACGGGTACGCGGGCAATAGCGCGCCCGATCATGTCGACCAGCTGCACGCGATGCCCGAGCTGCTCGCCGAGCTGCTCGGGCATCGCAACTGACCGCAGTCGCTCAGGGCACCACGGTGCCCGAGGTCCCCGTCACCTTCACGCCGTCGCCGAACGTCGCGAGCAGAAGATAGAGCAGCTTCGTGCTCGGCAGCGCGCTGGGCGCCAGCGCGTACTCGGTGAGTTGATGGGCACCGCTCGCGCGCGAGCCCCCGATGGCGATGCTCGGGATCTTGCGCACCACGCCCACGTTGGCGTCGGTGGCGCCGGTGGGCACGGCTTCGCGCGCGCCCGGCATGCCGGTGCTGATGCCGAGGAACCGATTGATGTCGACCGCGGTCTGCACGAGCGGGTGCGCGCGTGCGCCTTCGAGCTGCTTCTCGGTCCCACCGGCCTGGTTCTTCTGATCGACCTCGACGCGCAGACCGATCTTCATCTCGTCGGCCACCTGCTGCGTGATGCGCGTAATGGTACGATCGAGCGAATCGAGCAGCACGGGATCAGGGCTGCGCAGATCGACCGTAAAGAACAGCTCCTGCGGGATCGAGTTGAAGATTTCGCCACCGTGCACCTGCCCGATGTTCATGACCGCGCCATCGGGGAGTGCAGGAAACTCGAGCGCGTAGAGGCGCCGGATGGCTTCGGCCACCGCCCGCACGGGCGTGGGGCGGCCGCGCGAAGCGAGGGTGTGCGCGCCCGCGCTCGTGAACACGTACTTGGTCCAGAAGATGCCGAGGGCGCCGTACGACACCGCACCGAACGCACCGTCCGGCGCGATGAGCAGATCGGGCTTGGGGTTGTGGTCGAGCCAGTAGGCCATGCCCTTGAGGCCAAGCTCTTCCTGCACCGTGGCGACGAAGATCAGATCGCCCTTGTGCGTGAACTTCGAGGCGTTCATGGCGCGGATGGTGGCGAGCATGTTCGCCACACTCGCGGTGTTGTCACCGATGCCGGGTGCGAAGAGCGTGTCACCCACGCGACGCACGCGTTCGAACGTGCTGCGATCGAACACGACATCCATGTGCGTGGCGATCACGATGGTGGGGCCGCCACCTGTGCCCTTCCGCACGCCCGTCACGTTGCCGATGGAGTCGACCGAGGTGCGCAGCCCTTCCTGCTCGAACACCTGCTTGATGTACGCGCCACGCGCAGACTCGAGGCGTGACTTGCCCTGCGTCTCGGCCAGACGAATCCACTCGTCCACCTGCTGCGGGAAGCGCTGCTCGATGAAGGAGAAGGCGGCCTTCACATCGGCGCGCTCGGCGACGGCCGGGTTCCAGGCCGTGGGGTACGACTGCGCCGCGAGCGACGCGGGCACGATCAGGGCAGCGCACGTGAGCGCGCGCAGTCGAGTGGTGGTCAGGAAGCGCATGGGATCGTGGGCAGGGTGAGGTCGGCGTGGCGTCCAGTGCGGTGCAGACATCAAGCTACCGTTCTCGGTGTCAGCGCGTCCACATCACGATGCTGCCGCACGCGCCCGCACCGGCGCTGTCCCCACCGCCGTAGTTCTGGAACTGCGGCGGCGCGGTGCCCGGGGTGTACACTTCGAGGCCCACGATCATCTCGGGTTTCACGAACAGATCAAGGTCGTCACCACTGAGCGCGTTCATCATGGCGCCGTCGAGGTAGAACGTGGGGACGCATCGCTCGCCGAAGATGCCGCGCATCTGAATGGCCGCCTCGGGGCCACCGCCGTCCCAGTAGACGCCGCGGAACGCCCGAAAGAGATCCGTGGTGAGCACAGGCGCGCGACGACGGATGTCGTCGGCGGAGAGATACTGCCCCTGCCCTTCGCGCCGCCGCTGCTCGAAGGCCACGAGGTTGCTGGTGCCGGTACGCCGCGCGGTGGCGCGCACGGTATCCATCACGGCCTGCAGCGAGTTGAGGGCGAACCGGGCGGGTGGCGAACTGTCGAGCAGATCGACCACGCGCCGCTCCGGAAAATGTCCCACCGCGCGCACATCGAGCACTCGCGTGCCGGCCGGCGCACCAGTGAGCGTGAATTCGCCCGATGCGTTGGTGCGCGCGACGGCACCACCGGGGACGGAGACGATGGCGCCGGCGAGACCTCGGCCACCATCGGCCGCGACGACGACCCCGCGAAGTTGTGCCGTACCCGTCCGTCGAGTGGTTGCGTTCGAGTCGGCCATCGTCGCACTGGCGCTGATCGCGCGTCCCACCCACAGATCACGACGCACCACCGCGCTGTTGGGCATGGCCCACTCGACCCGATCGGTGCTGTCCATGCCGCGCGCGGCCTGCAGAACCACGGTGCCAGGGCGCGGCACGTCGCACAGCGCAAACCAGCCCCCGACGGACGCTTTCACCTCGCGTCGCGGACGACGCTGCGAGATGCCCGTGCCCGAAATCGAGAGTTCGAGCCACTCGGCGCTCACGTCCGCACCGCTCGCCAGCTCGCGTGTGTTGGCGTCGCGCACGAGCCCCACGAGCACGCCGCCGTCGTCGGCGATGGTGCCGCAGACGAGCCGACGGTAGCGCGCGGGTGAGGGCGTCGCGAGATCGAGCAGCACGGGCTCGGTGTTGCGCACCTCGATCGGTCGCGCGATGGGTTCGAGCCCGAGGGCGTCGAGCACCTCGTGGTGGAAGCCGAGGATGTAGCGCCCGTTGGGCACGTTGCCGAACTCGAAAAGCCCTGCCTCACCGGAGAGCACGGTCTGCGCAAACGGGGTGGTGCCATCCTCAGCCACGAGTTGGACCAGCGCCCCCCGCAGCGTGGTGCCGGCCACGCTGTCGCGCACCGCACCGCGCACGGTGGTTTGTGCGGAGAGCGCGGGCGCGAGGAGTGCGACGAGCAGCGCAACGACAAACGATCGAATCATGAGGAGCGGGCGAACGAAGACGTGCGAGGAGTGTGCCTGCAAGATACGAAAAGACCCCCGGCGCAGGCCGAGGGTCCGTTCGTACCGCCGCTGGGGAGGTTAGCGGTTGAGGGTGTTGTCGAGCTGCGGGCGCGTCGCGGCCGTGGTCGAGGTCACCGTGATGTCGCCACGCGCCGTGATGGTGTAGATGCGTCCACCGCTGAAGGCGACGCCGGTGCGGGTGATCACGTTCGTCGTCCCACCGGCGTACCGCGTGGCCAGGTTGTACTGGGCCGGCGGCACGGCGATGAAAGCGCCGCCTGCCTTGTAGGCGATGGCGTCGCCCACGGGCAATGACGTACCGGCTGTGGCATCGGTGATGACGAGCTGCATCGGGTTCGCGTTGGAGATCGCGTTCACGAAGCGTACGTACGCCACGGAGAAGTCGAAGGTCTCGGGGAAGTTGTCTTCCACGAGGAATCCTTCCGCCTGCTTGGTGGTCGTGTTGTAGAAGCCGCTGATGTAGAGCGAGTACGCCTTGCCACGGGCGATGTCGCCGGTGACCGACGTGATGGCCAGCCCCTTGTCGACGGTGGCCGTGATGCGCCCGGTGAAGGTGTACTGCCCCGGATCGATGAGCGAGTACAGGCCGCCATTGCCGACGCCGCCGGAGGCGATGCCTACCGTACTCTCCACGCCGGTGGCCGACGTGGTGGCGGTGATCTTCGCATCGCCCGCGAAGAAGTGCACGGCGGGTGCGTTCACGCCGAAGTTGAAGAACTTGATGCGCGATTCCGGCCGCGTGCCGGTGATGTCCTGCACCCCGTCACCCTCGCACGCGGCGAGGGCGACGGCGCAGCAGGCGAGCGCCAGGGTTCGGAGGGAAGTGAACATGGTCACGGTTGGGTGATCCAGAGCGGCTTGGTGTGATAGTCGAGTGCAAGACCGCCGATGGCGTCGAGGCCCGGACGGTTCCAGACGTACTCGGAGTTGAAGCGCGGCCGGATGCGCTGCACCACCTTGCCGCTGTTGTCGGGATACAGGTTGCTCACCGTCTGCAGCCCGGGGAACACCTGCTTGCCACTCTTCGGATCGATATCCGTGTAGTTGAAGCGCCGCTGATCCATCCACGCCTCGATGAAGCCCCACGCCCACTGCGCAATGAACTTCTGCGACATGATGTGGGTCATGGTGAGGTCGCCGGCGGCGGGCACGATCGCCGGGCTGGCGAGGAAGGCGCTCTTCTCGGCCGCCGTGATGGGCGTCGGCGTCTGACCATCTTCGGCGTTGCGCGCGTTCACGAAATCAATGTGCGACGAGACGCCGTTGATGTATGCAGTGCGGGCCGTCCCGAAGTCTCCCTGACGATACGCGGCCTCGGCCTTGATGAACTGGAGCTGCGAGTACGTCATGGCCGGCATCTTCACCTTGTCGGAGAAGAGATACCGCCCCGGCTGCTGCAGACCACCGGCACCGACGTAGCCCCACGGGTTGTTCGGGAACTGGTTGGCGGTGAGACCGTTGGTCGCGCCCGCAACATTCACATCCACGCCGCGGAAGAGACCATCGGGCGACGGCGACAGCATGCGCGTGAGCCGGGGGTCGACAACGCCCCCGAACTCGGTGCCATTCATGAGGCCAAGGATGAATCGCGTCTGCCGGAAGTTGTTGGCATTGCCACGTGTGCGACCCCAGAAGTTGGTGTCGTTGTTGTTCGTGGCCGGATGCGGCAGCAGGGCGTCGTCAGCGTTGCTCGTGAACGAGTTGTTCACGGCCGTGATGACGGCCGCCGGATTGTACGACGCCTTGTTGGAGAAGTGATTCAGGTAGATCGCCTTGAGCCCCCAGGCGAACTTCAGCCACTTCTCGCGGTTGCCGTTGTACATCAGGTCAGTACGGCCGAGGTAGGCGGCGTCCACCGCGCCATCGGTGCGTCCGAGCAGCACGATGGCGGAATCGAGCAGGCGCCCGACCTCCTCGTACGCGAACTCCTGCGAA
>JALOPN010000192.1 GCA_025453875.1 Gemmatimonadaceae bacterium
CGAGCACATGGTACGGATCGCGGGTGCGTCGCCACGGCAGGTCGCGACCGTGCGCGCGGAACCAGCGGCGCAGCGCGGTCATGAGGCGACGGACGCGCGCCTTGTCGAGCGTGGCGACGAGGTCGGCAGCGTACTGGGCGTGGGTGCGGCGCGTGGTCATGGCGCGCGGCAAGCTAGTGCGCAGTGGGTGGGATAGGGGAGTGGGGCGCTGTCGTGTATTTCCGTCGCAATACGATCTACACAGTGGGGACTGCACCCCCGAGGGTTGGCTCCCTCCTGGGGCATGGCCACCACGATCACGCCCACCACACCTTGTCTCACCGGAGGACCGATGTATTCACGCCTTACCGCCGCACTCGGCGCGGCCCTCATCGCGGCCGCACCGCTCGCCGCGCAGCCGACCGCCGCGCTACCCGCCGGCTTCACCTTCGTGGATTGGATGACCACCGGCCGCACCGAAACGGTGGGTACCGGTCTCATCGACACGCGCAACGTGGTGTACTTCGTGAAGGAACAGCAGGTGGGCAGCTTGCAGTCGTGGTATCTGTTCTTCGATCCCTCGGGTACGCAGGCTGTCAGCGGCACGGTGACGTTCGCGAATGCGATCGATCAGATCATCGCGGGAACGTCCGCGTTGCAGACATCGCAGGCCACGTACGGACTGACCAGCGGCATCACGTACGGCTACGTCGCGGCCACCGGTCTCGAGGCCTCGCAGGATGACGCCTCGTTTGCGGGCAACGTGCTGTCGATCGATTGGACCGCCTCCGATCCGGGCGATCACATCCGCATTCTGACGCAGGTCGCCGACCCGGCGCAGGTGCCGGAACCCTCCGCCCTCGCGCTGCTGGCGCTCGGTGCGGTGATGGTGTCCGCACGGCGTCGCACGCGCTCGATCTGAGCCAACTGCCGGAACGCCCCTCGGGAGGGGATCGCGCCGTGGTGGTCGCGTCAGCGACTGCTGCGGCGCGTGGTGTTCAGGGACGCGCCGAGTTGGCGCGGTAGTTGTTGGCACGTGGGTGATGACGGGCGAATGACGGGACCGAGCAGGATCGAGGGATCTGCTCCAATCCTTGTCAACGCCAAACCCATCACATAGGTTTTGCCGACAGTTCTGCGCGCGTACGGGTTCCGTATCGTCATTCGTCATCCTCCCCGAGAGCATGGTCCCGCGCATGTTCACGTCTTCAAGGGGAACGGCGAGCTCGTCATCGAGATCGAACACGACATTTCGGTTCGAGAGAGTTACGGCATGACGCTGCGCGACGCACGGGAAGCTCGCGCGCTCGTGCAGGATCATCTCGAGGAGTTGCGACGTGCCTGGAAGAGCATCCACGAGTCCTGACGTACCCGAGGCACCGTCTGCAGCATCGGTCACGCGCGCCGAGCTTCGTGCCGCCGAAAAGCGAGGACGCGTTCGCCGGTCAAACGGCCCCACCGCGACTGGTGCGTGGTACGACTCCATTCGACGAATGCTGTTCGTCACGCTGCTCGACGGTATTGCCGTCGGCGTGCCGGTGGCACGGCTGGCGGCGCTCGCGAGCCTCAGTGAGCGAGAGCGCCGCCGAGTACGTGTTGCGCCGTCCGGCGCATTGCTGCTCTGGGATGAGCCGGATGCCGACGTCTCGGTCGAGGAACTGCTTCAACACGCGCTCGCCAACCCGGAATGGTTGCGTGAACTCGCACGCATGGCGGGCAGGCAGCGTACTCCTCGCAAAGCACACGCATCGCGCCTGAATGGCGCGAAAGGTGGACGTCCTCGGCGAATACCACGCGCGGCGATCAAGACGGACGATTGAGGAAGCGGCGCGCGAGTGATGGCGCGCCGCTCGCTCACCGCCTGTATTCGCCTTACCCGAAGAACTCCTGATTCGGACGCCGACGCTCACGCTCGGCCTTGCCGTACCGCCCCGCATCGCTGCGGCTGATCTTGCGTCGCGCCACCAGCGCCTCGAGCACAAGTTCGCACGCGACCGACACGAGCGCCGCGTCCTGCTTCGGCGCGAGGCCGAGCGCCACAACCGTGTCCACGAGCCCCGGGACCGCGTCGAAGCCCTGACGCACGAGCGGCGTGGCCGCGTCGTCGCTCACCTGCAGCGCGCCACCTCCGTCAAACCACATCACGACCTCGTCCGCGTCGATCTCACCAGCGCGCGCCTCCAGCGTTTCGTGACACGCGCGACGAATGAGTTCGTACGCGATCGCCGTGCCACCCACGAGTTCGCCCTCGTACTCGAGCTCCATCTTGCCCGTGATGGCCGGCAGCGCGGCGTACACGTCCGCAATGCGCGGTACACACTCGGCCTCACCACGCACCAGGGCGCGCTGTTCGGCGCTCGAGACCACGTTCTCCAGCACCGTGATGGGCATGCGCTGTGACACGCCGCTCCGCTTGTCGATGCGCTTGTCGTCGCGGGCTTCGAAGGCGACGCGCTCCACCACTTCGCGTACGAGATCGGGGATGCGCAGCGGCACGGCGTCACGCGAGGTCCACGCTTCCTGCTGCGTGATCTGCACGCCGAGCTCCACGCTCGATGGATAGTGCGTCACGATCTCGCTGCCGATGCGATCCTTGAGCGGCGTGATGATCTTGCCGCGCGCCGTGTAATCCTCGGGATTGGCGGTGAAGCAGAGCAGCACGTCGAGCGCGAGCCGCACCGGATAGCCTTTGATCTGGACGTCGCCTTCCTGCATGATGTTGAACAGCCCGACCTGCACCTTGCCGGCCAAGTCCGGAAGTTCATTCAACGCGAAGATGCCACGATTGGCACGCGGCAGCATGCCGTAGTGAATCGTGAGCTCATCGCTCAGCAGATGCCCACCACGCGCCGCGCGAATGGGGTCCACGTCACCGATGATGTCGGCGACTGTCACGTCGGGCGTGGCGAGCTTTTCGACGTAGCGCTCCTCGCGCGAGACCCACGCGATCGGTGTGTCGTCACCGTATTCGGCGATGAGCTGTCGTGCGTACTTCGAGATGGGCGCGAACGGTGAATCGTTCACTTCGCTGCCGGCCACCACCGGCATCTGCTCGTCGAGCAGCGTGCCGATGGCGCGCAGCAACCGCGTCTTCGCCTGACCGCGCAATCCCAGCAGGATGAAGTTGTGCTTCGAGAGCAGCGCGTTCACGATCTGCGGCATGACGGTGTCCTCGTAACCGAGCACGCCGCGAAAGAGCGGACCACCGGCCTTGAGACGCGCGATGAGGTTCGCGCGGATTTCGTCCTTGACCGTGCGGGGGCGGGCCGGGTCGGCCCACGGGGAACGGCGCAGCGCGCCAAGCGTATCGGGGAGTCGCGTCACGGGACCATCGGTAGAGGGAGAACGGCGGGGCCGCCGTATGGGGGGTGAGCGCATGAAGCGCCTCGATGGTGCCCGAGCGGCGGCGGGCCGCGTCGTCGGGGGCGGACGGCTGGCCGAAAGTGTTGCGAGACGGGAGGTTGCGTCGTCCGGACGCCTTGACAGACGACGGAAAGGGAACAAATTCCGCCCTTGTCCGTTTTTGCTGGCCGTGCTGCGGCTCATGGGGAGTCGCGGCGAACGGGCGAACATATCGAACCCAGTTGAGGATCGCCATGAAGCGTGTTGCCCTGATCGCCGCGGCCATTGTGCTTGCCGCTTGCGGTGGTGCTGCTGAGACCCCCGCCACGGAAGAGGCTCCGGCCGCTTCCGCCCCCGTCGAGGCCCCGGCCATGACGGATTCGGCCACGATGACGCCGGACAGCGCCACGATGACGCCGGACTCGGCCGCCAAGCCCGACAGCGCCGCGATGTAATCTCGCGTCTCGCGAGTAACTCCGCGCCGCGCGGGAACGGCACCTTCGCACGCACACGCCGCAGCGACTTGTTCACGTGGCCACGAAAGTGCAGACGCGCCACCGTTTCCTGCCCCGTGTAGCACCCCTTGGTGAACGAGAGCGCGCCGAGATCCCCCAGGTTGGCCTCCTGCGGAATCGTGCTGTCGTCCATGTCGAGCCCCACTCGTGGCCGTCCTGCGGCGATGCGCACCACCTCGAGCGCATCGGGGTCACCCATGATCACCGATGGATCGGCGCGCAGCAGGTCGAGCAGCACGTCGGCCAGTTCGACCGACAGCACCACGTCCACACCGCCGATGTCACCGAGTTCGTGCGACGGCAGCACGTGCATCTCGTCGAGCACGTGGCCGGCGGCCCGCAGTGCGTCGAGGGCGCGGGCCGAAGCACGAGACGGTCGTCGATGACAACCGCGCGTACCTGGCGAAGCGCGGATTCACGAACTTTCGCACGAGCTCGTACCACGCCTCGCCGCTCGGTGGCGCGGAGGTGGTGAGATAGCGCTCGTCGGCCACTCGCGCGATGCGCAGGTCGGCGATGACCTTGCCCTTCGCGGTGAGCGTTACCGCGTACTGTGCGTCGCCGGGCGCGAGCGCCAGCACATCGTTGGTGACGAGCCCGGTGAGCACGTCCCCGGCCTTCGGACCGATGAATGCCAGGTGCACGAGTTCGGGGCGCGCCAGCACGACGGCGGACTGGTGCAATGCGTCGAACGCCGCGAGGGCCGACGGCGAGAGCGGCGTGGGCAGCGCGAGAGGATCGGGAAGCGGCAGCATGGCGAACCAATAGCGCGCACCGGCGCGTGGTGCCACCCCGAACGCGTCACACCGCCGGCAGCGGTGGCCAGCCCGTGCGCCAGTCGGCGCCGGCGTCGAGACGCGACGCCGCCACGTCCGGCTCCAGGCGCCACGCGTCCGACGCCGCCTCGCGCCACGGCGCCATCAGGGCGTACTGTCGGTGAAGCTGCCGCCGCACGCCATCATCGCGCACATCGTCGGCACGCACCACACGCCACGCCAGCGTCTCCGCCGCAAGGATGTCGAGCACCTCTCCCGCCGCTCGACGCGTGGCGTCGCTGCGCAGCACGACGCGCCAGCCGCGCTCGGCCACCTGTCGCACCTGTGCCACCGATGTCACGTCCAGCAGAGGCGGCTGCTCGCGGAGCAGTCGCGCGTGTTCGGCGTCGGCGCAGAGATGCAGCAGGTCACACTGCGTTTCGTCCATCACGCCGCACACGACGCGCGCGATATCGCGCCACGAACGCCCGTACACGTCAACCGCATCGACACGCGCGCGCGCGGGTGCTTCGAGTTGCTGCAGTGCGCGCTGCATCGCCTGCGCGCGCAGCGACAGACCATGCGCGAGCAACGCTTCCGCCGCCACGACGAACAACGGCGGTGAACTCGGCACGCGCTGCTCAGTCGCGCGACGGGCGCTCGAACGCGTCCGCGACCAGCACCACCGGATGCACCGCCGGCGTGGCGCTGTCCGCGAGCAGCAGCGCGGCGCCCAGCTGCATCAGGCACCCGGGGTTGCCCGTGGTGATCACATCGGCGCGCGCATTCAGCATGTGCTGCAGCTTGGGCGCGAGCACGGCATCGCTCGTCTCCGGCTCGACAAGATTGTAGATGCCGGCGCTGCCGCAACACAATTCCGAATCCTCAAGTGGCACGAGCTCGATGCCGGGCACCGACTGCAACACGGCGAGCGGTTCACGACTGATGCGCTGGGCATGCAGCAGATGACACGGTGCATCGTACGCGACGCGCACGGGACGCGAGGTCTCCAGCGTGGATGACGACGCGACGGATGCACGCGCCGATGACGCATCGGTAGATGACGACGCGTCGTGGGCACTCACCGCTGGCTCGTCCGCCTCCAGTCGTCCCGCGAGCAGCTCGCTGATGTCACGCACGCGCGTGGACACCGCCGCCGCACGCTCGGCCCATGCCGGCTCATCATGCAGCAGATGGCCATACTCCTTGAGCATGGCACCGCACCCCGCCGAGTTGACGGCGATCACCGCCTGCGGTACCCGCTCGAACGCGACGATGTTGCGCTTCGCGAGCGCGCGCGCCGTATGCAGATCACCGGCGTGCGCGTGCAGCGCACCGCAACACCCCTGACCGGTGGTTGTGACAAGCGTATGCCCCGTGCCACGCAGCGCCGTGGCGGTGGCGTCGTTCACGTGCGCGAAGAGCCCCTGCATCACACACCCCGTCAGCATCGTGGCGGTTGGTGCCGGCTGCGTCGCGCGACGCAACCGTGGTCCCGTGCGGTTGCCGGCGATGCGAACCGGCGCCGTGCTCGCCAGCATGGCGAACGGAAAGGCGACGCGCGCCGGCAACGTGCGCGCGAGCCAGCGTGCAATCCCCGAGGCGCGCACGATGCGCGCCCCGAGCAGGGCAGGCTTGAGCAGCCACGAGCGCGCAAAGACATCGAGCACGACGCGCGCGATGAACGGCGTGGGGCGGTGCTCGCGCAGCGTCGCGCGTGTGGCTTCAAGCAACGCACCGTAGGGTACGCCACTCGGGCACGCCGTTTCGCAGCCGCGACAGCCCAGACACCGGTCGAGGTGTGTGCCCACATCGGGATCGTCGGGGGCAATCTCCCCGTCGAGCAGGCGACGCATGAGCAGCAGGCGTCCACGCGGCGAATCATTTTCGTCGTGCAGCGTCACGTACGTCGGACACGCCGGCAGGCAGAATCCGCAGTGCACGCAGGCGTCGAGCCCGGCCGCCGCATTGGCGAGCGGCGAATCGGGGAGCGCACACGGAAGCGGCGCGCGCGACGGGGCGGTGATGTCCATCACGCGTCTCCCGAACGGGCGGTGAACGGTTCGCCGAGCAGGCCGCGGTTGAGCACGTGCGCAGGATCGAGCGCCGCGCGAAGTCGGACCGAGAGCGCATCGGCCACGGCACTCGGTACGTGAGGCCAGGCGTCCGCCGGCAACTGCTCCCACGCCGTGTGCGCGCCCGGTGGAGCCAGCGTGCGCGTGAACTCGCCCCAGTCGGTCACCTGCGGTGCAGCGTCAGGGAGCGGCAGCATCACGCGCACCACGCCACGCGCCAATGACGCGCTCAGCAGCGGGCGCCAGGCCTGATGCCGACTGCACATGGTCGACACGTGTCGCCACGTCTCGAATACGCGCGTTCGTTCGTGCGAGACGCGCGCGGCAATCATGGGCGTCGTCGCGCACGTCGCGAGACGCGCAAACAGATCGTCCGGTGCGTGCACGACGTCGCCGAGCGCGTCGAGCGCGCGACGTTGTGCCGCGACACGATCGGCATTCCCACCGAGGCGAATGAGCAGCGTGGTACCGGCGGACAACCCGAGCTGCTGCGCGAGCGGGGCGTTGATGAGCTCGAGCGCCATGGGCGCAATCGCCATGCTGGCCAGCGGCGCGAGCCACGCCTCGAGCGTGGCGCGCGGGTCTCCGGTCACGACAAAGGTCTGATCCACCTCGGGGCGCGCGCGCAGTCGCAGCGTCACCTCGGTGATCACCCCGAGCGTGCCCCACGCGCCCACGTGCAAGCGCACCAGATCGAAGCCGGCCACATTCTTCACGACGCGACCACCGGCGCGTGTGACCTCGCCCGTACCGGTGATCACCTCGAGCCCGAGCACCAGATCTCGCACCCGACCGAACGTCGGCGCGAGAGGACCATCCGACGCCGTGGCCACCGTGGCGCCAATCGTGCCGCTCGGCTCACCGAATGGTTCAAGAGCAAGCCACTGTCCCTCCGCCGCCGTGACTGCCGTCAACTCGCGCAGCGACGTCCCCGCACGCGCAGTAATGGTGAGATCGCCCGGCACATACTCCACGATGCCCGCGCACGCACCGACATCGACAATCTCACCACCGATCGGTCGCTGAGCCGTCAGCCAGGTCCCGGCGCCACGAACGCGCAGTAGGGAGCCACCGGTGTAGGCGGTGGAAAGGCGGGCGGCGAGATCGTCTCGGGACACAGAGCGAAATTAGGGGGAGTACCACGGAAACGGGTGGCTCCGGGGCCGGCATCGGGGCGCGTAAGCAGCTGTTCAGGTCCTTCCAGCCCGCATCAGCTCCATCGGCTCCCGCGGCTTCCTGCACGATCGCGGTGGGGCGGGCGCCTGCTGTTGCGTGCACAGGGTGGTGCGTGGCCACCGCTCGGCAGTTCAGCTGCGCCGCGCTCCGCGCGGCACGGCCGAGCGATTGCCCTGCACGACGCCGTGTGGGAAACACACGCCGCCCGCCCCCGCGACGCCCGCGCAGGAAGCTGACGGCGCCGATGGTGCTGGTGCGGGCTGGAAGGAGCTGAAGCTCTGCTTACGCGCCCCGATGCCCGCTGCTGGCTCCACCCGTTTCCGCGGTTACGCTCCTCCCGCTGGCTCCACCCGTTTCCGTGGTACTACCCCTTCCCCCACTCCCTGCACCTCCGCACCGGTA
>JALOPN010000193.1 GCA_025453875.1 Gemmatimonadaceae bacterium
CTGCTCGGTCACGCCAGCATCAGCACCACGCAGATCTACACGCATACGAGCGTGGATCGCCTCAAGAAGGTCTATCGGCAGGCGCACCCACGCGCGTGATGTCGTGATGTCTTTGGCCCCTTGACAATAGCCGGCCACGAATTATAGCGTATTTCAGGCCCATTCTTCCAGGAGCAGTCCATGCACCGTGCACTGCTGGTCATTCCCGCGTTGATGGTCGGATTTGCGAGCCTAAACAGCGGCTACAGCGCTTCCGAGGCGGCCCCCCCCTCTCGCATGGCGCGGTGGAGCGTGAGGTCACTAGGGGCACCCTTCGAATCGCACCTTGTCACCGCGAACTGCTAGTGATCGAGGCCGAGCGCCGAGTGACGGCGCTCCCTACGACGCTCGAAGGTCTCGCAATCTACGAACTGGAGTCGCGCTCGGCGATTCTGAATGCGCTCCCAGTAGGCGTGCGATCGAGGCTCTGGCGCGAGCACTTCGCCGCAGTTCGGGCCCATATCGGTCCAACTGCACTGACACCGACGCAGTCGACGCTCCTGCAATGGGTTGACGAGAATCTTGAGCGAATCTTCGCCGAGCGAGGCTGGAGCGACTCGCTGGCGGTAAGGCATGCCGATCTTCAACGTGCCTTTCCACTACAGCTCGGTCGAACGCTCTTCACAGAGCCTGGAAGTGTTTCGCTCGGCGAGCTCGGGCAGCGCGTCGCTGGCGAACGATCGCTCCTCGCCGGTTTCGATGTGAGCTACGCCTTCAGTGACCCGAAGAGCCAAGCTGCGGCTGCCGAACATCACAAATGCACATGCAGCCGGTCGTCTACGTGGTGTGGTGGCCCGCCTAACGAATGTCTCGCTGACGGCTGTGAAACGACGTGGGGCTGCGGCACGCTTTTCATGTACACATGTGACGGTCGTTGCTACAACCTCTCCTGAGGCGCCGTCTCCTTGCACATATCTGTGAGGCTCTGCTCGTGAAGATGACTTTCGATGGTCCCGTCTTGGATCTGATTCGGACCGCGAGGTCGATTTCGGCCCTTCGGGGGACGACGATCAGCGCGGAGACGCTCTGCGACCTGCTGCCGTCGCGCGATGCGGCGCGCGATCCTGATGGTCGGATCGACTCGATCAACGAGATGGTCAGTGACAATGATAATGCGTCCGTCGCACTCGGAGAGGATGCGCGCGAGCTTGTGGAGAACGCGATGCGTGCGGCGAGATCAGAGGGACGTTCGCTCGTGATCCTCGACGACCTCGCGCTGGCAGCGCGCCAGTGCGCTGGTTGAGTCAAGAGTCGTGCACGATAGCGCGGGTTTCTTGATCGCGGCGTTACTCGGACGGCTGTTCTCGGCGCCTTGCTGCGAACAGCCGTCTGCCATCATCGCGATCGATCGGGAGCCGATGTATCGAATTCATCAGGGGGAGCATCTCTCCGAGTTCGGAACGCCAACCTCCGCTGCAATGTCCCCGAGCGGTGAGGTCGTCGTGGTTGACGCGATCAGTGGGCAGTTGCTCGTCGTCGCGGCATCCGGTGACGTCAGGAATCACGTTCGGGCCACCGGGCGCGGACCGAGTGAGCTTGCCTCCATCGCGTCAGCGTGTCTTCTGGCGAACGGCGATGCGCTTGTGCTCGACCCCTCAATGCTGCGGGTGATGCGCGTAGATCGAAAGGGCCGAGTCGCTCAGATCGCAACGGTTCCCGCGCCAGTTCCACATGAGATCGTGTGCGCAGTGGATGGGAGTGACACTTGGGCGACAGTCGCGTTCTCGAACTTCGCGGCGGATGTCAAGTGGCGAGGTGCTCCGCGTTCACCCATGGTGCCGATGCGCGCGACGGTACGAGTTCAATCGTGGCGCGGTGCGATCGCCCACCGCGTGCACGTGTTCGAGGGCGCAACGTCCGTTCTCGCGGTGGGAGGTGGCGGATTTCCGACTCCGCTTGGACCGAGGGTCACGGCCGCTATCGACAGCGAGCACCTATTCGTTGCCAGCGGAGATTCTGCCAGCATCTCAGTCATCCATCATGAATCGACTCGGAAGCGTCTAGTGCGCTATGTTGCTGACAAGCAGCGCCCAACTGAGTCGGAAGTCGCGATGGCGCGCGAGCGGTCGTTGAACTCGCTGCCGGTCGTAGTTCGTAACGACGTCGCCGAGTTGTTGAACGGCTTCGAGATCGGCAGAACGATCGCTTCGCATCATTCGCTCGTGTTGGGTCCGGAAGGGCGACTCTGGCTTCAGTTGCGCCCTTCAGGTGGCCGTCCCGCGCGTGTATTGGGTTTGGATCCTTCTGGAGCGCGCCCCACTGAGACCATGCTTCCCGCCGGGATGACGCTGGTCGCGAAGACGAACGATCGGGTGCTCTTGCGATCGTTCGACGTGGATGGCGTCGAGCAACTGACCGTGCATCGCATCAAGAAACGATGAGGTCAAGGCGATCAAGAAAGCTCTGATCTAGCACGCCTCGGAGGTCTCTGCCTGTGCGGCGTCAGCGCTACAAGTAAGTTCCTAGCGCGAACTTCGGCATCGCTTCGCCAGCAGCCAGCACGTGAACACGCCCACCGTGTTCTTTACAGGAATGCGATACCCATCCGTCGCGCACGCTACGACCGCGCGACCCCGTCACGTTGAACGTCGTTGGGAAACCGTCACGCAACTTTCGGCTCCGGGTGTTTCAGTGTCCTTCGCATCGGTCGTGGTGATCGAACGAACCATTCCTATCCGTCGGAGCTCAGGGCATCGCCCGTCAGAAGTAGAGGTGAGTGCCCGCCCTCGTTGTGTGCCTCGGCCACCGCTCGTCAACGAGCGAAGTCTGCCGCGCCGAATCGCCCACTTGCGAGTTGACATGGCTCCAGCCGATAGTGGCGTTCGCTGCTCGTGGTTTCGGTGAGCGATGAGACGCCCATCGTGAATATACGAGAAAACCTCCGCATCAACTCCCGGCCGTGGATCACGTTTCCGGAGTTTCGATCGGAGAAGTTGGCGATCGTTAGTCGAGAAACAAAGACCGCGTCATACCCGTCGGCTGTTGTGGCCCGTCACACCTCGCCTCAAGAGCGAGCGATCGTGTATCCTAAGTGCTTGGCCGCCGAATCACGAAAGCAAATGTATCAGAAACGCTGCGACGCGATTCATGCGCCGAGTGCGCTTTAGAATCGCATCTCACCACACCCGTAGTGAGGTCAGCTGCAAACTTCAGCGAACAAGGATCGCCGGGCCAATCCTGAGATCCCTTTCGCCGAACGCAGTTCTTGATCAGAAAATCCTTGACGGTCTCGAATGCGTTACGTTCATCGTTGCTGCTGAGGAGTGCCGCAACGCCCTGACGCGGGACAAAAAACCAGCACAGGCCGCGTCGCGCGTCGCATGAGCCACAGCGCCACGCTGCCAAGGTTGCCGAGACGCTGATGATCGCCGTGCGCGGCGACCGCCACGAGTCCCGCATCAATCGACGTGGCCAGCGCCTCGAGCGACTCGCCGATCGGCAGCGACGCGCGCTCTTCGTCCACTCGGACATGACACGGCACGCCGGTACGCTCCGCGAGCACGCGGTACGCCGCCAGCGCCGATTCACACTGCGACCGCTGCGCGGCGATCTCCGCGTCATACTGCGCCCGAGAGGCCGAGCTCGACATGAAGAGCGGCAGTTCGCGAACCGGTAGCACATGCTCGACGTGCACCGTGGCGCCGAGCGCTCGCGCCATTGGCAGCAACGCACCGAACGCGGCCTCGGCGTTGGTTGAGAGGTCGGTCGCGAACAGCACCCGCGCGATGTCGGCGACCGCGGGCGCGTGTGGGTTGAGCACGAGCACTGGCGCCGGCGAGCGGGTGAAGAACTTCTCCGAGAAGCTCCCGAGAAAGAACCGGTCGAGCGCGGTGTACGCGTGCGTGTGCACCGCTATCAGCAGCGGGTCCACGGCGCGCATCGCGTCGGCCAGCGCGTCCACCCGTTCGCGAAGCGACGCACCGGCTCCCGGATGTGCGATGACCGGCTCGCCGGCGGGCAGGTCGTGCTCACCCATGAGCGCCCGAAGGCGCGCGGCGGTGTACGGGATCTGCTCCACTTCGGGGAGCGCATCCAGCGGCTCGGCGCCGGGGTCGAGCGCGTAGACGGGCACGACTTCGGCGCCCAGGCGCGCGGCCAGAGGGCGCAGGGTGGCGGCGGCGTGCGCATGCTGC
>JALOPN010000194.1 GCA_025453875.1 Gemmatimonadaceae bacterium
GTCAGCCCGGAGCGGTTTGAAGACGCCCACAAGCGTACCCGACGCCGAAAGAGTGCGTGAGCGCGTCTGCTGGCTCTCCACGAAAGTCTGGTAACTCCAATGCTGGGTTCGGCATTGGCCTTGATGGTCACGGCGCCCCGCTGCGAGCCCGCGGCTCGCCGAGATCGGCCCAACGGGCTTGTTCCGTCGTGAAACGCGCCCGATCACGCGGCGTTTCAACGCCATCGTGACGGTCATGACCGCGTCCGCTTGCTGGTCTTTTCCATAACGCCGCCACGAATCACCTATTCAGCGCTTCCCAAGTGAGAAACACGGGCTAGCTTGCGGGGTCTCCACAAAGGAACACTTGACCTTGTGAGTTGCCATGGCACAGCATGAGCGCGAGGAGCAACGCAGGCGCGGAGTCCTTCTCTTGAACGAGATCATGGAGTCTACGGCCTGCACCGATCGGACACACCTTGTCGGCTTGTTGGACGGTCGAGTCGCAGGCGGTCTTCCTGGTACGCTAGCTACCTACTCGTGTCTCTCGTCTCGCGAACTCGCGAGTGCAAATCAGGATCAGTACTCCGTTCATGCAACCGACTGCGCCGCTACGATACGAAGTGTTGCGCCCAACTCGGGAATCTACTCGATCGAGGTCTTACCCAGTCGCGCCGCTGGAAGCGTTCAAGCGCTCTGCCGTGGCATCTATCTCGCTGTTGAACTTGGCGTCGACACCATCAGCATCAGCGCGGCTACCGTCGACGAGTCGTCACGGCAGGCGCTCTCCACGGCGTGTCGATACGCGACAGCCAGAGGGATAGTAGTGGCTGGGGCAAGCTACAGAAACTCTTCGTCAGAGGGGCTCCCCGCGGTGTTGTCGGAGTGTCTCGGAGTCGGCTTGTCAAGTCGCTCAACTTCGAATCCACTGATCCTTTGCGACCTCGGCCCAGTTAACGTCTTTGTTCGACCAGATGCAGTTCGGATTGCCGCGCCAAACTACGGCCGGAGAGTTCTCGGGGCGAGCACAAGCCTCGCCGTCGCAATCGTTGCCGGATTGCTCGCGCGGCTTGGCGTGAGGGCTATGCAACACGATGATCCGATCACCACTGCCATTAATGCTCTTCGGATACCAAGGCTACTCGCCAATCGCGAGAATGATGGTCCCTCCCAGTAGGGAATCTCTGATCAAGTAGTGCGTCTGGACGGGGAAATCGCAATACTGGCGCGCGCGATTTCTCCTTCCTTCGGAGCGGCTAGATGACGGAGCAGCGGACGTTCGCAGATGCGATCCTCTCGAACAAGCGGCGCACCACGCGCCGCGAGCGATTTCTCACCGAGATGGACCAGGTGATCCCGTGGGGGACGCTTGAGGCGCTCGTCGCCCCGCACTATCCGACGGCCGGGCGCGGCCGGCGCCCGCTGCCGATGGCGTCGATGCTGCGGATCTACTTACTCCAGCAGTGGTTCGGTCTCTCGGACCCGCAGGAGGAGGACATGCCCTACGACTCGGAGGCCATGCGGCGCTTTGCGCGGATCGATCTGCTAAGCGACACCGTGCCCGACGAGACGACGATCTGCAAGTTCCGGCGTCTCTTGGAGCGGCATCAGCTCACCGCGCGCATGTTTGACGCGGTGAAGGCGCTGCTCGAGGAGCGGCAGCTCCTGCTGAAGGCGGGCACGATCGTGGATGCGACGATCATCGGCGCGCCCAGCTCGACGAAGAACGCGACGCCGTCGCGGGATCCCGAGATGCGGCAGACGAAGAAGGGCAACCAATGTGACTTCGGCATGAAGATGCACGTGGCTACGGATCGGCGCGGGATGATTCACTCGATCACGGCCACCGACGCGGCCACCGCCGACATCACGCAACTCCCGCGGTTGTTGCACGGCCAGGAGACGACGCTCCACGGCGACAAGGCGTACGACAAGGCGTACGACAAGGCGTACGACAAGGCGGACGACAAGTTGCACTGGGAGCTCAGCGGCGGCCGGTACCTCGTCAACACGAGCGGCAAGCGGACCGACTATTGGGACGCGATCAACCGCACGCGGTCCCGCAATCGCGCGATGGTCGAGCATCCCTTTCACACGATCAAGCGCCTGTGGGGCTTTACCAAGCTGCGGTACCGGGGCCTCGCGAAGAACACCGTGCAGGTGTTCGCGCTCGGGCTGCTCGCGAATCGCTTCCGCGTGCGGCGCCACCTCGTGCCGCACGGCATGTAGTGTCGGCGCGCGCGCCGAAATCGGCCGATTCCGGCCGGTACCGCCCCTGGATCGGGGCGCGACGAGCGGTGCGCGCGCTCCGAGGGGCGTCAATCGACGCCCGCTGACACACAACATTTTCACACGGCTCGCAATCGCTGCCTCATCAGAGTTTCCCTAGGGAAACTCTGATCGGTTAGGAATCGCGGGCCGTGTGAAAAGGCTGCGCACCAGCGGGCGCTGAGCGGCGCGCGTATGACGGCCGCGGCGCCCCGCTCGGGGGGCGGAATCGGCCCGTGCCGGCCGATCTCGGCGCACGCGCCGACACTACGTGCCCTGCGGCACCCATCGGTGCCGCACACGGTATAGATCCGCGAGCATTCCGAGCGCGAACACGCGAACCGTATTTTTTGGTGAACCCGCGGTATCGCAACGTCGTGAAGCCCCACTGGCGCGTGTTGACTTGAGACGGATGCTCGACCATGGCGCGAATCTGTGACCGCGTCCGGTTGATGGCATCGCCGAGAGCGGGGCGCTTGCCGCTCGTGTTGACCAGATACCGACCGCAACTCAGTTCCCACTGGAGCTTGTCGTCCGCCTTGTCGTACGCTTTGTCGCCGTAGAGCGTGGTCTCTTGGCCGTGCAACAACGGCGGGAGCTGCGTGATGTCGGTCGTGGCCGCGTCCGTCGTGGTGATCGGATGGATGATGCCGCGCCGGTCGGTGCCCAGATGCATCTTCATGCCAAAGTAGCACGGGTTCCCCTTCTTCGTCTGCCGCATCTCGGGATCGCGCGACGGCGTCGCGTTCTTTGTCGAGCTAGGCGCACCAATGATGATGGCATCTACGATGGTCCCCGCCTTCAGCAGGAGCCGCCGCTCCTCGAGCAGCGCCTTCACCGCGTCGAACATGCGCGCGGTGAGCTGATGCGCCTCCAGCAGATGGCGGAACTTGCAGATCGTCGTCTCGTCGGGCACGGTGTCGCTCCGCAGATCAATCCTGGCGAAGCGCCGCATCGACTCCGAGTCGTAGAGCATATCCTCCGCCTGCAGGTCCGAGAGATTGAACCACTGCTGGAGGAAGTAGATGCGGAGCATCGTCGCCATGGGCAGCGGGCGTCGCCCGCGTCCCGCCGTCGGATAGTGCGGGGCCACCAACGCTTCGACCGTCGCCCACGGCATCACCTGGTCCATCTCGGTGAGAGACTGCGCACAGTGCGTGGTGCGCCGCTTGTTCGAGAGAGTCGCATCCGCAAACGTGCGCTGCTCGGTCATCCACAGGCTCCAACCTAGGGGGAATCGTGCGCGCCAACATTACGACTATTCCCTCCAGACGCAGTTCTTGATCAGCGATTCCCTAGGGGCAGCGCCACTCGCCTGTGGCCGCGTGCAAGGTCGGCGCGCCACGAAAAAAGTCGATGTGCGCTTCCGCGCCGGGCGAATGATGAAAAACCCCGACCGTACGGCTCGGCGGCGTGAGCGTGCGCACGTACCGCTTCACCGATTCGTAGCTCGCGCCATTGCCCTACTACTCGATTAGATCCTGCCAAATCCGCTGCACGCTCAGGCCGGCGTCGAGCTGCTCGGCGATCGCCGTCAGATAGGCCGCCGCGCTGGCACGCGGACGCGCGCGGGCCGTCACGTCCGAATCGGAGCCGGCGAACACGTTGGCCGTATTTGCCCGACGCGCGTGTCGTACCGACTGATTGTTTCGCGGCGCACACCGGTCTCGGCTTCAAGGCGACGAAAACTCGAGCCGAGCTGCGGTCGTGCGATAAGCTGTTGTCGTTTGGTCATTTGCAGGTAGTCGCCCGTCACATCTTCGAGGGAAAAAGAATCTCAAGGATGTCATGGAGTCGGCTAGTCTAAACACACTTGTCGTATCTGCGCCTACTGCGTGAGTCCTCCATCAGCGACGTGCTGCGGATTGAGCGCGACGGTCGTGATCGGCGATCAGTCGCGCGTCG
>JALOPN010000195.1 GCA_025453875.1 Gemmatimonadaceae bacterium
CGGCGCCGTCTTCGACCAGCAGACCCCGCCCACACACTTTCCACGCTTCGGCTGGGGTGGACGCGTGCGGCTGCCGGTGCTCTCCAGCACGCAGGACGGTTCGGTCTGGCTGCTGCGCTACGGAGGCGTTCGATCGCGTACCGCCACGTATTTGCGGTTTGCCGCAAACGGCCAACTGCGCGACAGCCTGCGCCTCGGGGACGAAGCGCGCGTCTTCGATGCACGCGATGACCTGCTGCTCGTCGGTACGACCGATGACGACGGGGTCGAGCGAGTGCTCCTGCTGCGGCAGCGGGCACGAGGGCGCTGAGCGCGCTTTCGTGGCGATGTGTGTCACTTCACGTCGTCGAACCCGACCGCGCGCCTCGCGAGGCGGCGCATCAGCGCGTCGCGCGCCATCGAGTGACCGCGATCACTGCTCCGCGAGTTCGAGGATCGCCGCCGCGCCGGTGCTGGGGAGTACGCAACCCGGGCGCACTTCGCGACTCGCATCTGAGCGAGGATGAGGAGAGTCGGAGAGGAATGTCGCATCGCACGTCGTAACTCCGTCGTTGCAATTGCCGCAGAATCGAGCAATCGTCTCGTCTCGGCGTCTGATGGTAACGCGTAGTATCCACAAGAATGGGGGGGGCACATAAGGAAGAGCGTGAGGAGATTCGTGGGAGCGTCACTCGGCATCGCACTTGCTTTCGCTGCAGCGGGGCTCGTGCCAACTGATGAAGCGAATGCGACCGCTGCTTGCGGGGATCTGAACGACTGGCGAGAAGAGGATTTGTTCTTCGACGACTTCATGCACGGCGGAAGCAGCGACGCACCATCCGGTGGCGATCCGATCGGCGAGGGTGAGTGGTCCATCATGGCAGTTCGATACAATCGCGCCAACTACCACTATCAGCTGGAGAACGGCAGGGTCGGTGACAACGGTGACCACTATGCGTGTGGCGAAGGGCCGGTCTGACGCACGCGTGTGTCAACGCGTCGTGCTCGGGGGCGTGTTCGCGTGTCTCGCGTGCACCGCGCCCGAGCCGGCGCGTCAGGCACCGGACCTCGAACTCCGGACCGACACGGCAAGTGTCGTCACCTGGTCGGCGACCGACTCGCTGGCGCTGCAACTGCGCCGCGTGGTGCACGCCTACGACGACGGTTCGTTGCTCGTGTCCGGATACGGACCGAGTGTCCTGCTGCGCGTCAATCCGAAGACACGCGAGATTACCGGACTGGCCCGGAATGGGCAGGGTCCCGGGGAGTTGACGGGACGGGTGGCATCCGCGCATCGCGCGCGGGCCGACACCGTGCTGCTCCGCGACAACGCCCTGCGATTGCACACGCTGGCTCCCGATGGTCGTCTGGTGTCGGAAGTGCGGGTGGACGAGTGGTCCACGCTCGACGGGCTCTGCGTGCTGCACGATGGCACACGCGTGATCGTGTCGAATGCGGGCGACGTAAAGCACCTCGACGCGGCCCGTGAGGTGCCGGCCGCGCTCGCTGCGCTCGAGATGCGTGAGCGTGATCGGCGCTGGCCACCGCGCATGGTGTGCGACCGCGACCAACGCACCGTGGTGGTCGTCCCGCCAACGCACGTCCGTGACGATCACCTGTGGCTGTTGCAGTGGCGTCCCCTCGAACGCGATCGGGATCGGCGCGTCGATACCGTGCAGATTCGCCGGCCGTGGCTGGAGGCGGGCGAGCGCGCCAGCCGTACCGAGAGTGCAACGCGTCGACCGCCGTCGGAGGTGCGAGCGCTGCACGTGCTCGATTCCGGGCGCGTGCTGCTCATCGTGCGCACGACGCGATCCGATTGGGCACCCATCCCGGATCCCAGGGCGCGACGTCAGGCGGCCGATTCGATGTACGCTTTTCGCGCCGTGGTCGCATCACTCCCCGATGGCGTCGTGCTGACCGATCAGGAACTCGACATCGATGTGGCCCGTGTGTTGAGCGGCACGCTCTCGACCGGACAATACGGCTACCAGCTCGAGCAGACCGAGGATGCCATCCGCTTGCGCGTGTTGCGCGTCACATTGCGCCCGTGGCCCCCGTCGGCACGCGCCACACCGTAAGCGAGTCGCACGGCACGAACCGTTCGGTGCGTTGCGCTGAATCGTGGTCGGGGCGCCGCATCGCGCGCTGGCACGTGAACAGATGCGACCGAAGGGCGCCCAGCACCCGTGTCCCCGGCGGAAGGAACATCGTGACGACGCGTTGGGAGGCAAGGTCGATGCGCTGCCATCGCTCCGCTGTCGTATCGCGCGACGCCGGGTCGAAGTGATCGTCACGCCGTACCCAGACAGCCTGCGCGTCGGCCGCACGCAGGTACGCGATCACGGAACGGCGCCCCGCGCTGTCCAGACGCGCACGCGCGCGTGTGAGCTCGGCCTCGAAATGTGCCGTCGCATCGGCGCGCATGCGGGCCCGAAACGCGTCGCTGCGCTCCTGAAGCTCCCGCTCGATGCTGCGCATGGCGTGCCGCCGGTCCGTCTCGAGACGCGCGACGACGTCATCTCGCATCGCTCGCGTAATTGGCAGCGAATCGATGTGGAGAGGCCACTCGAAGAGCGAGTCGCCTCGAAGCTGCACGACGCGATCGAGTGACCTCGGGATGACAACGAGGCTGCCATCGAGTGCGAGGGCGCCCACCAGCCGCTGGACCAAAGGGTCGGAATGACCGCGCTCGCGCGCTGTGTGACCCGGGGTGGCCGGTGTTCGCCACAGCGTGAGGAGGTCGTCCGATGCGCGGTATCGCTGCAGGACGAACGCCTCGTGGTCTGGTGTATGGTCGTCGGCGAGGGGCACATCGAGTGTGAGCACCACATCGTCGGCGAGCATGACGCACGCCAATGGTGTGCCGAGCCGGGGCCACGCACCCATCGGTCGGATGACAGGTGCCGCGCGGCGCACCAGCGGAATGCGGAGCAGGCGCTGCCCGTTGTGCTCGCCGAGGAACACGGTGAGTGCCTGGGGTCCGGGGCAGATCGGATCAACCGACGCATTCACCGCGGAGTCGAGGGCCGGCTCGAGGTCATCCGAGCGCATACCGGCCATCGTGTCCACGCGCACGAGCCGCCACGGTGCGCGCGCCACCGTGGCGAGCGTCGCATCGGGGAGGACGACCGCGTTGCTGAGCGACACCGCAAGGCTCGAATCGATCGCCACCGTCGCAACGCGTATCAGCGGCGTGAGATCGACGACGCGCGCATCGATCGTCGGCTGCCGAAACGGCCCGACGGGTTCACGCGCGGTGGGCAGCGGCTCGCGGGGGGCCGTGCACGACAGCCCGCCCGTCACCGCCGCCGACAACACCAGCAAGCGGGGGCCCCTGGTGAATCGCGTGCGAAAGGAGTCGAGCGGCATGCCCCACCTTGCCGCTCTGGCACGCGACCGTCAAGCCGCGATATGCGACGTCAGATGCGACATGCAGATGTGAGGCCACATCCGACCGGGGCGGTGGTGCGCCGCCCCTCTCCACCTACTTGCCCGACCGCACCGTCACGTTGAGCTGTCCGGTGGCACCCGTCGCGGCCCCGGTCGTTCCGGGCGCGTACGCGTTCCCCTGCAGGCGCACGGAGTAGCCACCCGGCTGCATCGGCGATCCCTTGATGAACCCGAGGATGCGCGTGTCCTCGACCGTCTGATCATCGGTGGTGCTGAAGCCGGCGGCGGTGAGGGTCTGCGTGATCGCGGCGAGCGCGTCGGCGAAGGGTGTGTCCACCGTCTCGAGCGTGAGCGTGCGCTGCGACACGGGGCCCACGTCGTCGGTGCGGTCGAGCAGCACATGATGACCGAACGGTAGCGACAGGTCGGCCACGAGCGGACCCGTGAGCGGCACGGCCGCCACGCCCGCGCTGGCCGGCATCGAGGCGTCCGCCGGTGGCGCCGCCTCGGTCGCCACCGCGTCGGCGGCGGGCGGGTTGGAGGCGGCCGAATCGGAGCCGCCACAGGCGGCGAGGAGTACGGCGAGCGTGACGAGAATCGGCGACGATTTCACGGGGAGCACAGGCGTGGGATGTGGAGCACGGATGGAGGGTGTCGCAATCATGTGCGCGGGGGCGGCGCGTCGGAAGGCGTGGGCCGCGAAGCACCCTCGGTCAGTGCCTCAAGGAGTCGCGCCTCTGGCCGGTCTCGACCCGACCGACCTTGCCAACAAGAAATCAAGGAGTCGCGCCTCTGGCCGGTCTCGACCCGACCGACCTTGCCAACAAGAAATATCGTAGCTACGATATATCATGTTCAGGAAGAACATAGCTCGCGCCGCCTACCCATCGATGGAGGGGGACGAGGTGGACGACGCGGCGCCTCGTGACTGCCCACCGGGCCGGCGCCGAGGCCGTCCGCCAACGGGCAACGCGCGTCAACTGCTGTCGCTTCGGCTCTCCCCAGCGGTGATCGACGCGTGGCGGAACACGGGCCACGGCTGGCAGTCGCGCATGGTCGCATTGCTCGAAGGCTCGGCCCCCGTATCGCCGAGCGAGGCGATTCTGGACCTGCCGCCGAGTCGCCTCACCAACGACGACTGGGTGCGGCTGTACGGCGAAGAGTTCGCCGAATGGATGACGCTCACGCCCGCCGAACGCTGGCGACAATCAACCCAACTCTGGGCCACCTGGATTGCCCTCGGAGGCGCCCGGAATGACGAGCTTCTT
>JALOPN010000027.1 GCA_025453875.1 Gemmatimonadaceae bacterium
CGGCACGGCCGATTTGCCGGCCATGCCGCGACGTCAGCGATCGGTGGCCGCCGGCAACGCCTCCACGCACATCACGAACACGTGGTAGCTCACGGCGCCTGGCGCGAGCTTGAGGCGCTCGAGCACGGCGGTCTCGGCGTCGGTGAAGAGCAGTGCCTCCCGATTGATGTTGAACAGGCAATCGGCGCCATCCTTGCGAAAGCGCAACGACGCTTCGCGCGGTGAATCGCGGGGCTCCGGTGTCCGCGTCCACCCAGCCGCCGGGAGCCGTTCGTAGAAGGCCGTGGCCTCGCTCTGCACCGTCCCGGTCGTGCCACCCGCTGCCGTGACGTGACAGCTGGGCAAGCGACGACGCGTGCGCCAGTCGTTGAGCGAATCGAGCGTGACCTCGACTTCCATGCGCTGCACGTCGCGCAGGAACGCGACCGCCCCGTCGCAGCGCGCGCGCAGGGCGGTCGTGTCCGACGCGGCCAGCGGACCCAGCAGCGCGACCGGAGCGAGCGCGCGCAGTGCGTCGAGCAGGATCACGGCGTGCGACGCGCCGGCGTGGGACGCGGCAGCGTGCCCTTGTTCGCGATGGCCGCCTTGATCGCATCCACGGTGAAGGTCGCGCGGAAGTCCACGATCTCGCGCCCCCACGCTTCGGCCTGTGCGCGATTCACAATCGACACACCGTCGATGGACGCGAGCCCCGCGCGGACGCGCTCGTCATAGCGCACTGACTTCGGATCGTCGATGAGCATGTTGAGCGTGATGACCGGATCGTCGTGCAGGCCATCCGACGTACCGCTCACGAGTCCCTTCGACTTCATGTGCTCGGCCACGCGCGCATAGTCGTAATACTCCTGCACGTGCGCCACCACCGGCGCGCCTTTCCAGATCGCGGTGAGCGAATCGGCCACGGCACGCTGTCCGTTCTGGTTGCCGCCGCTGTCACCGATGAGGATGATGTTGGTGAAGCCGTGCTGCTTGAGACTGGCCACGATGTCGGTGAGCAGCGCACGAAACGTGGTCTCGTTCACGCTGATGGTGCCCGGGCTCGTCATGTGCCCCGAGGGTGGCTCGATGCGCCCTTCGGGGACGAACTTCACCGTGGGCGCGCACAGCGCGTTGCCAAGCTTGCGCGCGATGGCTTCGCAGTTGGTGTGCAGCACGTAGTTGTGCTTGCCGGTGACGAGCCAGGGGCCGTTGGGCTCCATGCCGCCGGTCCGCACGTCCATCCACGTCATCTCCTCGATCCACACCGTGCTCGGTGCGGGGAGCGGATTGGCCGCGTCGGCGCAGTTGTACTTGCTGGCGCTGCACTGGCCGCCACCCATGTTGCGCGTCGCGGCGGGCGCGTCCTGCGCGCCGAGCGCGGTGGCGGAGGTGAGCAGGGCGACACCGGCGCTCGCCGCGAGCGCGGGGCGCAGCCGACGGGGAAGGCGAACGAACGACATGAAGCACTCCGACGGGTGGGGCGCCGCGAGGGGCGCAGGTGGGACCGGGGCGATCACGCGGCCGGCTGCACGAACCTGTGGCCCACGCGCGCATCTCGCCAGAGGTTCGCTCGGCCGTTTCGGCACGGTGGCGCGCCCACGGTGGCGCCGCACGCTGGTGCGCCACAGCGAAACGCCATCTTCCGGAGTATGTGTGTTGAGCGCAGCTTTGTGGACGACCCGGATCGTTCGGCGCTCACGCCCGCGATCCGTGGTCGTCCGTTCGTCGGCCTCCCTCCCGTCCGATCGCATGTCGCGTCCAATCGCTTCGTTTCCGGTGCGCGTCGCGCCGGTCGCCGTTCGTCCGCTGGTCCTTCCGATGCGACCCCTCCTGCTCGGGCTCGCGTTGTGGAGCTGGCCGGTGGCGCTCCGCGCGCAGGCCGCCCCGCTCGCGGCTGCCGACGTGAAGGCGCTCGCCACGGTCCAGGTGCGACTCTTCAAGCTGCAGGATTCGCTGAACGCCGAAATGGCGCATCCGCGCAACAAGAAGCCCGAGGAGCAGACGCGGCTGCAGGAGGCGCTGCGGACGGCGGTCGAAGCGACGATCACGGCGGCCGGGCTCACGCCCGCCGAGTATACGCGTCGTCGCGCGCTGTTGGCGACGCACGAGCCAACGCGGCAGGCGTTCGACGAAGCGGTGGTCGCGTTGCAGGGCGGCGCGCCAGCCCCCGGCACGGTGGCTGCCGCCGCCGCGCCGCAGCCCGAGCAGCCGAAGCTGCCCGCCGGTCCCGTGGGCACGCATCTCGGCCACGTGCTCGTGAGCTTCATGGATACCCCCAACAAGGTGGGGCTGCTCGCGATCGCGAAGGAGGAGGCGACGATCGCGGCGCAACACGCGGCGTTTGCCGCACGCACGCCCGGCAACCTCGAGTCGATGCAGCGGCACGCGGGCCATGTGCTGCACGCGATCGACCCGACCATCGAAGCGACCGGTCCCGGGAAGGGGTACGGTGTGAAGAAGGCCGCCAACGGCGTGGCCGCGCACACGGAGCTCGCGGCCAGGAGCGAAGGCGCGGCGGCGGGGGTGAAGACGCACGCCGAACACGTGGCCACGGCGGCGCGCACGACGGTGACGCGCGCGGACGAGATCGTGGCGCTGGCGCAGAAGATCCGCGCCGCAACGACGGCGGAGGCGGCGGCCACGCTGGTTGCGCAGCTCGTGTCGCTGTGCGAGCAGCTCTCGACGGGCACGGATCTCAACGCCGATGGTCGCATCGGCTGGAACAACAGCGAAGGCGGATTGCAGCAGGCGGAAGAACACCTCAAGCTGCTGCTCGCAACCATCGCACCGTCGCCGGGGAACTGAGCGCGGCGTAGCGCGAGGCTGGTCCAGGTGTCGGACGACCCTCCGAGAACGTCGATCGTCTCGGCGGTGTCCGGGGTTAGCGCATTGCCGATACGACTCGGCTCACGCCGCCTGGCTGCTTCGTTTCTTTGCCGATCGTTTCGCGGACGATGAGAACTTCCGGTCGCCGACGGTCCGACCCGCCTTCTTTGCACCGGTGCCCGTGATCTTGACGTCCACGACCGCGCGCTGGCGCTTCGGTCGGGCCGCGATGACGGGAGCGAAGCTCACGATCACCTGTTCACCGACCGCGCCTGCGATGCGCTGCAGCATACGCATTGAATGGCCCGCGTACGCGGCGTCCTCCAATCGCGCGATCACGGATTGCTTCGTGTTGACGAGCTCCGCGAGTTCGCTCTGCGTGAGCTTGTGACGGATGCGTAGCGCGTGGATCGCCTGCGCCGCATTCAAGCGTTCGTTCGCAGCCCGAACCGCCTGATCCCAGCCCGGCGTCTCGCCGAACATCGCGTCGATCAGCGCCACTCCGTCGTTCGGACGCGCAGCCTTGGCCGCCGCAGCTTTTCGAGCCGGCATGGGCCTCTCCTCAGGGTCGGTATGTGTGCTTCTGTGGATCCTTCTCGTACAGCGTCTTGTACTGCACCGCGCGCTTCAGATCGGCCGGATTCACTTCTCCCTCCTTGGTGCAACCGAGCGCGATCACCGCGACGCCTTGGCCCGCAAACAAATACAGCACGCGGTAGTTCACTTTCCTGACGCGCGCCCGCAGCTCATGAATTCCCTCCCGCAACGGAGCTGACTGGGGGCGACGCAACGCGTGCCCCTGCTTGCCGAGTGCCTCAAGCAGTGCACGGATACTCGCGACGGCCTCGAGATGCTGAGCCTTGCTCGGCATTGTGAGGGTCTGCAGCCACTCCCGGAACGGAACATCGTCGTTCGCCTTCTGGAAGATCCGGACCTCGCAGGGGGGCATCCTCGCCTCCGTAAACGTTATCACAAAGTTGCGATAACGGCAAGTCGATCGAAACGCCACGAGTCGTCATCAGCGGCGTGCGTGGGCGATCGGAAAACTTGCTCAACAACGTCAACGCCCCGTCACCATTGCTGGTGACGGGGCGTCGTGCATCGGGTACCGCTCAGCGTGATGTGCTCAGCAGGCCACGCACTTGTTGCTGTTCTTCGCGCCGAGCGATTCGAGGAGCTTGATCGTTTCGGGGAAGGGACGGAGGCGCTGCACGGGACCGTTGGCCATGTCCACCGTGGTCTGGCCGCGCCGAGAGACGGCCTTCACATCGGCGCCCTTGCTCACGAGATACTTGATCATCTCGTTGTCGCCGCGCGCGGCGGCGTGATGCAAAGGCGTGTGACCGTTGTTGTCGCGCTGATTCACATCGGCGCCGAGCTCTTCGACGAGGTACTTGAGTGCGGGCATCCAGCCATCGGGGGCGTGTCGATGCGAGTTGCCGGCGAAGCCATTGCCGTAGCCCACGCCAGCGGCCGCGTGAATCGGATAGACACCGAGACCCGGTGGCACCGCGCGCGCGGCGGAATCCGTCGCGCGATCGAGCGCCGGCGCCGCGTTACGCGCGGCCATCGCGGCCTGCAGACGCGCACGCGCGGCCGAATCGATCGTGGCCTGCGACGCGGCCGGGGCTGCCGCAGCCGCTGCTCCACCCGCCGCGGCCGCACCGCGCGGATCCTCGCTGCGGGCGACGGCAGCGCGAGCACCGGCGGCACCACGCGCCGCGGCATCGCCCGCGCCGTCGCCGAGGTCACCACCACCACCACCACCGCCACCGCCCGCACCGGGGCGCGCGCGCGCGGCGACAACGCGACGCGACGGCAGCGTGTGATCGGCACCGCGCGCCTTGAGCAGGCGCATCGCTTCCACGTCCACCGAGTACGCGGCGCGCCAGAAGGCCGTGGTGCTGTCGAGATACTCGAGGCCGCAGTTGGCGTTGCCGCAGTTGTTGTACGCGAAGAACCAGAGGTTCTTGCGCAGTCGCTTGTTGACGTCGGCGCCGCGATCGAGAATGGCCGTCATGAGTTCGAGGTGCGTGGTCTTCTGCACCTGAATCGCCTGCGGCTGCGGGAAGCGCGACTTGGGGAGCCACTGCGTGTTGATCGTCGCGTAGAGCGCCGTGAGGCCGGCCGTGGTTTCGCGCGTGACGTCGGCACCCTTCTCGATGAGCTGCATCGCGAGGTCGAAGTGCCCGTTGATGAGCGCCATCACGAGCGGCGACGTGCTGTCGGTGGCCGTCTGCAGGTTGATGTCGGCACCGCCTTCGAGCAGCGCCATCGTGGCGGCGACGTGTCCCTGTCGCACCGCGTGGTGCAGCGCGGAGAAGCCGCCCATGCCACCCACCGTGCCTTCGAAGCCCGCGACCTGCCCGTCACTCGTGTCCGACTGCACGGGGCCCGCGCCGCTGCCGCTCGCGAGCACCGCGCGCCCCGAGTCGATCGCCATCTGGATCTGCTGCGGCGTCAGGAACTGCGTCGGCGGGGCGCGCAGGCCGAGGTTGGGTGCGGCCGGTGCGGCGGCCGTGGTCGGTGTGTTCGCCGTGGCCGGCGTCGCACCACTCGACGGCGCGGCACCACCGGCCGGGGCGGCACCCGCCGGCGCCGCCGCCGGACGCGGCGCCTGCGCCTTGAGGATCGAGTCCTTGATGGCCTGCGGGAGCATCGCAAACATGACTTCGTTGCGCTTGCGGGCGGCGGCCTGTTCACGCGCGGTACGCGTGGTGAGGTCCACCACTTCGGTGCGGAGCTTCGGATCGGCCCCGGCCTTGAGCAGTGCGCGGATGGCCGCGGCGCGATCGTTGGCGGCCGCGAACATGAGCGGCGTCTGTCCCCACTCGGTTTCGCGCGCGTTCACATCGGCCTTCGCGCGCACCAGCGCGCGCACGGCCACCGTGTCACCCGCCGCCGCCGCGAGGTGCAGCGCCGTACCACCCGCGCTCGTCATCGCGCGCGCATCGGCACCCGCCGCGAGCAGCGCGGCCACCACGGCACCATGTCCGTGACGCGCCGCCACATGCAACGGCGTGTTGGCACCGAGGCGCGTGGTGGCGCCGAGCGACGCCTTCGCGCGCACCAGCGCCTGCACGAGCGTGACATCACCGTGGAACGCCGCCCAGTGCAGCGCGGTCATGCCGTCGCCAGCCGCCGCATTCACATCGGCCTTCGCGACGAGCAGACGACGCACGGTGGCCGCGTCGCCCTGCTGCGCGGCGGCCACGATGGGCGGTGTCTCCACCGCTGCGGCCAGTCGCCACATCGGCACGACCGAGCGCGGCGAGGCGGGAGTGAACGTCGCGAAGCTGTGCGACGTGGGGACGCCCGTGCGTGGAAGCGTGGCCGCATCGGCGACGGGCGCGGTGGCTTGCGCCAACGCCCCCGCGCCCACGACCGCTCCCACCACGGTGGCCAGGATGTAACGCATGCGAGGCTCCTTACACCGTGGGCAGTTGCAACGCGAACGGGGCCATGCTGTCACCGAAGCTGTGCAGGTTGTCGACGCCGAAGCGGTGCAGCAGCGAGAGGAACACGTCGGCCATTGGCGTGCCGTCCGGCGCCTTCAGGTGCGCGTTGCCCGGGGCGATGTTCTGATCGCCGCTCACGACGATGAGCGGGCAGCGACGGTGATTGTGCAGGTTGCCGTCGGCCATCGGCGAACCGTACAGGATCGTCGTGGTGTCGAGCAGCGAGCCGTCGCCGTCCTTCGTGTTGGCGAGCTTGTCGAGGAAGTACGGCAGCATCGCGACGTGGTACTTGTTGATCATGTTGAACTCGAGCACGGCCGCTTCGCGTCCACCGTGGTGCGACGCGGGGTGGAAGCCCTTGTTCGTGCCGCTCTCCGGATACGCGCGGCTCGAGGCGTCGCGGCCCGTCTTGAACGAGAACACGCGCGTCATGTCGGACTCGAACGCCAGCACCTGGATGTCGAACATGAGCTGCATGTGCTCGGCGAACGAATCGGGCACACCGGCCGGGGCTTCGGGGAGCGCCCGCTCCTCGCCGCTCGTGTTCTTTGCCTCGACCGCCTGGATGCGCCGCTCGAGTTCGCGAATGTTCTCGAGGTACTGCTCCACGCGCCGCTGGTCGGACGCGCCGAGCGAGCGCTTGAGCGTGGCCATCTCACCCGTCACCCAGTCGAGAATGCTGGCGTTCTCGCGACGCCGCATCGAACGATCCTCGTTGCTTGCGCCCGCGCCGAAGAGCATGTCGAACGCCACGCGCGGATTGCGGATCATGGGCAGCGGCTCGCTCGGCGAGGCCCAGCTGATCGTGTCGGTGTACGCGCAGGCGTAGTTGTAGTAGCAGCCGCCGGCCTGATCGAGGTTCTCGATGCACAGCTGCATCGACGGGATCGGCGTGTCTTCGGCGATCTTCTTCGCGATGATCTGGTCGAACGACGTGCCGACGTAGAGATCGGAGCCCTGCGTCTGCTTCGGATGTGACTGCGTGAGGAACACCGCGCTCGACCGGAAGTGGTCACCGCCGATTTCCGGCGCTTCGAACGCCTCGGCCATGCGCACATCGGTGTTGCTGATGATCGTGAGATACTTGCGATACTGCTCGAGCGGCGAGAGCGCGCCGTCGGGATTGAGCGTGAAGTCGCGACCGATGCCCTTGGGCGCCCAGAGGTACTTGCTGGCACCCCACGCGTTGCTGCCAGCGGCCCCGTGCACCGATTCGATGGCCACGAGGCGCTTCTTGCCGGTGGCGGCCTTGAGGCCGACGCCGCGCTTGAGGAAGCCCGCGGGCTCCATCGCGTCCAGGTACGGCAGCGCGATCGCGGCGCTCAGGCCGCGCAGGAACGTGCGGCGCTGGAGGTATTTCTGCGTGATGAATTGCATGCGCGGAATCTCGGCGTGAGGGACGGTGGAGGGATCAAGGCGTCTGGCTGGTCGCCGTGGCATTCGCCGCCGGCGCGGGGCTTGGCACGGCGAACGCCGCGCGATGGGCCGCGGCGCGCGCGGCGTACGACGCGGCAGCCGCGTCGTGGTCCACGTCGTCCGCCACGGCGGGTTCGACGCGACGCGTCCGGAAGGCATCGCTGTTGACGACACCGAGCACGAACGCGGAGATGCGATAGTTCTGCTTCGCCGCATCACGCGCGATGCGACGAATGGCGGTCTGGTCGAACGGCTCCATGCGCCGCCCCACGGCGTACGCCATGAGGTTCTGCGTGAAGGCACGCACGAGCGGCGTCGGACGACGCAGCAGCGCCTGCGTGAGATCGGCGAGCGACGTGAGCGGCGTGCCGTCGTAGAGCTGACCACGCGTGTCGAGCGGCGCACCATTCTCGCGATAGCGCACGCGTCCGGTCACATCGAAGCCGTCGAGTGCGAGGCCGATGGGGTCGATGTACTGATGGCACGTGTTGCACGTCGGATTCTCGCGGTGCATCTCCATGCGCTCGCGCGTGGTGAGCGCCTTGCCGTCCTTCGCGTCCTGCGTCTGCTCGAGGTCCGGCACATTGGGCGGCGGCGGCGGCGGATCGCTGCCGAGTACCACTTCCATGATCCACTTGCCGCGCAGCACCGGCGACGTGCGATTGCCGAGCGACGTCTGCACAAGCACGCTGCCCTGGCCGAGGATGCCACGCCGGTCGGCGTTGGGATACGTCACGCGACGGAACTGCGTGCCCGCGACGTTCGGGATGCCGTAGTGCTTGGCGAGCCGCTCATTCACGAACGTGTAGTCGGCCGAATAGAGCTCGAGCGCGCTCTTGTCCTCGCGCACGAGGTGTTCAAAGAAGCGCTCCGTCTCCTGCTGCATCGCGTTGGCGAGCTGCAGGTCGTAGTCGGGGAAGAGGAACGCGTCCGGGTGCACCTTCTCGAGGTCCTGCAGACGCAGCCACTGCGCGGCGAAGCGCGTGGCGAGCGCGCGCGACCGCTCGTCGGCGAGCATGCGCTTCACTTCGGCCTGCAGCACGAGCGGCTTCGACAGTTCGTTGCGCTCGGCGAGGCCACGCAGACGATCATCGGGGATGGTGCCCCACAGGAAGAACGAGAGCCGCGACGCCAGTTCGAGATCGCCGATGCGCACATCGGTGCCGGGCTTGGCGGTCTCGGGGAGCGGCTCGAGACGGAAAATGAAGTACGGGCTCGCGAGCATCGCCTGCAGTCCCGCGCGCACGCCGTCCTCGAAGCCGAACTGCGCATCGGTGGCGGCCTGGTCGTAGAACTGCATGAGGCTCGCGCGATCACGCTCCGTGAGCGGACGACGATACGCGCGCGTGGCGAGGCCGGTGAGGATGCGCTCGGCGCAGGCGCGCTGTTCGGCACGCGCCGTGGGACGGCACGTGAGAATGCGATCACGCGTGGGCGAGCTGCTCACGCCGGTGACGTTGGTCGGACCGGCGATGAGCACTTCCATGAGCGGCGGCGGCTCGGTCACACCGGGCGCGCCGGTACCACCGGAGGCGCGCGACCAGTCATGCGGACGAATCAGATCTTCGTACGGGCCTTCGCTGCGGCGCACGAACGCGACGGACACCGTGCGCTGTCCCGCCTTCACCTTGATGGGCGCGCTGCGCACGTAGTCGGCGCCGGCCGGTGCATCGGCCGATTCGTTGTTGCGCGCGATGCCCTTGTCGTACTTGAGCAGCGCGACCTGCTCGCCGTCGATGGAGATGTCGAGATCTTCCTGATGCAGGCCAACGCCACCGCCCACGTTGAGGCGGAACTCGTACTCCGCGTCGGCGGGGAAGGCGTGCTTGAACACCATGCCGCCGCGCGAGCCGTAGGGCGTGCCCGGGACATGATCCCACGGATGCTGAGACGCGAACGGCGACGTGCGATACGTGACCTGCGTGGCCGAGGCGCGACGGTCACCGAGCGCGATGCGGCTGACGGCGGCGGCCGCGTTGAGGTACGACTCGACCATGGTGGTCGAGAGCGCCTGCGCGTCGGCGATGTTGTCGAAGTTGGCGCTCTTGGTGTCGAGCGGGAGGTAGTCGCCCGCGTCGATCTGCACGCCGAGCAGGTCGGCGATGACGCGTTCGTACTCGGGGCGATTGAGGCGCTGGAAGGGACGCGCCCCCGGATTGATGGGCATCGCGTCGAGGCGCTGCTCCATGGTTTCGACGAGCGCGAGCAACGAGTCGCCGGTGGGGCGACGCGAGCCCGGGGGCGGCATCATCTCCGTGCGCAGCTTCACAATCATCTTCTCGGCGATCTCACGTTCGTGCGCCATGAGACTGTCGAGCGTGTAGCCGCGCAGGATGAGGTTGCCGCTCTTGCGCGTGGGGTTGTGGCACGAGCCGCAATAGCGATTGACGACGCCATCGAGTTCGGCCATCGGGATGCCGCGCGCGCCCATCGCGGGCGCGAGCGTGGACGACACGGTGGCGGCTGGCGCGGTGTGCGCGATGCGCGCGTACGTCGGCTGCAACAGCACGCGCTCGACGACGGGGTCGGGCCGCGCGAGTTCCGTCGACGCGATCCATTGCGCGTCGGTGGCGGGACGGCCGTTCGTCACCTGCACCATGGTGACGGTCAATGTGGTGGCGACAATCGCGCCGGCAACGAACACCTTCATGCAACGCACTCCGAAAGACGGGGCACCGCACGCTCGGCGTGGAGAACGCATCGCCGAGGGAGGTCACGAGGTGCGCCGCGGGAGGGACAAGCGACGCACCGGAGAAACGACAGCGGGGGAGGGGCTGACGCAACTATTAAAGCTCCGCCTCTCGTCGCGCCGCGCAAGGGGGCACAAAGGGCGGGGGGCTTGACCGGTTTTGGTCCCTACGCGAGGATCGGGCCGAGCGTTGACCCTCCCCTCTTCTTTCTGCCCCGCCATGGACAAGCGCACCCTCCCCAGCCGACACGCCACCGACGGTCCCGAACGCGCGCCGCACCGGTCGTTCTTCTACGCGATGGGACTGGGGGAGGCCGATATCGGCAATCCGCTGGTGGGGGTGGTCTCGAGCTGGAACGAGGCGGCGCCGTGCAACATCGGGCTCAAGTGGCAGGCGGAGCGGGCGAAGGCGGCGGTGAAGGCGCACGGCGGCACGCCGCGGGAGTTCACGACGATCACGGTGACCGACGTGACGGCCATGGGGCACCAGGGGATGAAGGCCTCGCTGGTGAGTCGTGAGATCATTGCCGATTCGGTGGAGCTGACGGTGCGCGGGCACTGCTACGACGCGCTGATCGGCATCGCCGGGTGCGACAAGACGCTTCCCGGGTTGATGATGGCGATGCTTCGGCTGGATGTGGCGTCAGTGTTTCTCTATGGTGGCACGATCATGCCGGGGAAGTTTCAGGGTCGCGACGTGTCAGTGCTGGACGTGTTCGAGGCGGTGGGGGCGCACGCGGCGGGTCGGATGAGCGATGCCGAGTTGCATGAACTGGAAAAAGTGGCCTGTCCGGGGTCCGGCGCGTGCGGCGGCCACTACACCGCCAACACCATGGCGTACGTGTCGGAGGCGATCGGTCTGGCGCTCCCCGGCTCGGCGAGTCCGCCCAACGTGCACGAGGATCGTGGGGTGTGGGCGGACCGGGTGGGCGAGGCGGTCATGCGGCTGGTGCGGGGCGGACCGCGGCCGCGCCAGATCGTGACGCGCGAGGCGCTGGAGAACGCGGCCGCGGTCGTGGCCGCGACGGGTGGGTCGACGAACGCCTGTCTGCACCTGCCGTCGCTGGCGAATGAGGCCGGTCTGTCGTTCGACATTTTCGACATCGACCGGGTCTTCCGGCGCACGCCGCTGATCGCGGACCTCAAGCCCGGGGGGCGCTTCCTGGCGAGCGACGTGCACGCGATTGGCGGGGTGCCGGTGATTCTCAAGGCCCTGCTCGAGTCGGGGCACCTGCACGGCGAGGCGGTGACGGTGACCGGTCGGACGATGGCGGAGAACCTTGCCGATGTGGTGTTCCCCACGGAGCAGGACGTGGTGCGCCCGGTGAGCCGGCCGATTCACCCGACGGGTGGCATCGTGGCGCTGCGCGGGTCGCTGGCGCCGGACGGCGCAGTGGTGAAGGTCGCGGGGTGCAAGGTGCGGTCGTTCCGCGGGCCGGCGCGTGTCTTCGAGAGCGAGGAGGCGTGCATGGCGGCGGTGATGGCCAAGGCCTACGCGCCGGGGGACGTGCTGGTGCTGCGCTACGAGGGGCCCGCGGGCGGCCCGGGGATGCGCGAGATGCTCTCGACGACGTCGGCGATCTACGGGCAGGGGATGGGCGAGCAGGTGGCGCTGGTGACCGACGGCCGGTTTTCGGGGGCGACACGCGGGCTGTGCGTGGGGCACGTGAGTCCCGAGGCCGCGCTGGGCGGGCCGCTGGCGCTGTTGCGCGACGGGGACATCGTCAGCATCGACGCCGACGCGGGGACCATCGATGTGGAGCTGGAGGCGGCCGAGTTGGAGGCGCGTCGGGCCGCGTGGACGCCGCGTCGGCATGACTTCCAGTCGGGCGCGATCTGGCGGTACGCGCAGACGGTGGGCTCGGCCCGGTATGGCGCGGTGGTGCACCCGGGCGCGCGGGCGGAGACGCACGTGTACGCGGACGCGTGACGATGGTGTCGGCGCGCGGCCTCAAGTGGCGCCGAGCGATTGCGGCCGCGTGCGCGCTGTCGTTGTTCAGCACCGCGATCGGGTGGTTCACGGCGTCCGACGAGGGGCCGGGGGCCGCGCTGGTGTTCGGGTCGCCCGCGCTGGTGATTGGCAGCGTGGCGGCCTGGTGGGCGTGGCGCGGCTACGCGGTGCGGGTGACGCCGCCGTTGGTGGTGGCGCTGGTGAGCGCGCTGTTCGGCGGCGCGGTGACGTTCGTGATCGGCTTCCTGATCACGTACGCGCTCATGACGGGGAACGACCGCGGGTTGGCCGGGCTCCCCGCGGTCATGGCGGCGCCCTTCGGGGCGCTGATTGCCGGCGTGATCGGGTGGCGTCGGCAGCAGGCCGCGGTGCGCGGGCGCCGCGAGCGGTGAGGGCGCCTGCGCCGACGGCCTGTGCGCCGACGGCCTGTGCGCCGACGGCGCGCGGCTTCAGTTCAAGTGGGAGCGCGGCGCGCCGCCGCGCGCCATGGCTTGCTGGCGCACGTTGTCCATGATGCGGGCGAGGTCGGCCTCGTAGCGCGCGCGCTCCTCGGGCGACCAGAGCTCGACATTGGCAGCGGCGCGAATCGAGGCCATCATTTCATCCACCAGTTCGCGCAGGCGGGTGTTGTTGCGCCGGTCGGCGGGCGCGGCGTGTGTGGGCTGGTCGGCAGGGGTCATTCCTGCAATGTGCGGGGTATCACGTTGCGCTGACAAGGCGTCACGCGGTGGGGCGTGACCGGACCCGACGCGCGGGTGCATGGTCACGCCTCCCGGATCACGTGTAGAAGATGAGCATGTCCGATACTCCACAGGACACGGCGCGATACGCAGACTGGGCCCGCCGACTGGCGGCCGATGATGCGAGTGCGCTCCGGTCCCTCTTCGAGGACACGTACGAGCCGCTCTGGCGCTCGGTCGTGCGTCTCGTGGGCGACGACGCGGTGGCGCGCGACCTGGCGCAGGACGCGTTCGTTCGTGTGTGGGATCGGCGTGCAACGCTCGATCCGTCGCTGTCCCTTCGTGCCCTGCTCTTTCGCACCGTGCGCAACCTCGCTCTGAACCATCTTCGCGACGACCAGACGCGCCGTCAGCTGTTGGCCGATCCGTCGGCGGCGGCGATTTCGGCGCGTCCTCGCGATCCGGCGCGCGCCGACGAACAGCTGGAGGCAACGGAGTTGGCGGAGCGGCTGCGGTCGTTCATCAACGAACTACCGCCGCGTCAGCGCGAGGCGCTCGTGCTCTCGCGCTTCGAAGGGCTGAGCCATCAGGAGATCGCCGACGCCATGGGATGTGCGCCTCGCACGGTCAACAACCACCTGGTGCGCGCCCTCGAGCATCTCCGCACGCGCCTGGCAACCCTCGGCACCGTCGTGTCGGCCCTGATGCTCTCCGTTGGAGGCATGCGCTGATGTCCGACGAACAGCGATCGTTGCCCCCCGAACTACAGGACGAACTCGCCCATCATTCCGACGGCGCGGAGCTCGCGCAGGTCTGGGAGCTGCTCGCCATCGCCGATCCGGCCGCGGCGGTGCCGACAGCGGCGGCGTCGGCGTCGGGGACCGCCTCCGAGGCGACATGGGCCCGGATCGGTGCGCACATCGACGGTGGACGTCCGCGCCTGACGCCGTTGCGCGGCGGGGCGCCGGCGGTCGCTGCCACCGCGCGGCGCGCGCCGCGGTGGCGCCGCACCGTGGGGACGGCCCTCGCGGCCACCGTGCTGCTGGCGGTCGGTCTCGGTACCTGGGCCGCACGTCCGGTCACCGTCGCGGCGCCCGATGGCGCGCAGTACACCCTCACGCTGCCCGACGGATCGGTGGTGGAGCTCAACGCCGGCAGCACGCTCACCTATCCCGGCGGGCTCCGCTCGCGTCTCGGCCTGCCCATGGGCACTCGGGCGATCGCCCTTTCGGGCGAGGCCTTCTTCACCGTGGCCCACGATCCGCAGCGTCCGTTCGAAGTGCGCACGAGCACGGCGCGCGTCACGGTGCTGGGGACGCGGTTCCTGGTGCGCGCTCGCGCCGATGAGCCGGATGGCACACGCGTCGCCGTCGAATCGGGGCGCGTGCGGGTCGCGTCGACCGACGCGTCGCGTGGGGCGATCGAACTGACGGCGGGGCAGGGCACGCGGGTGGCGGAGCGTACCGCGCCCACACCGGCGGCGGTGGTCGGCGTCGATCGCCTCACGCTCTGGCGGCGTGGCGGGCTGGCCTTCGTCGATCAGCCGTTGGCGGCCATCGTGCGCGAGCTCGAGCGCCGCTACGCCGTGGAGATCCGCTTGCGTGACGTGATCGCCAGCGACGATCGCATCACGTATTACGCGGGCAAGCCGTCCATCGAGACGGTGCTGAGCGACTTGTGCACCCCGCGCGGCCTGCGGTTCACGCGCACGAGCCGCGGCTTCGAGATCAGTCCGGTGGTGGAGTCGGGTCCGGCGACCCGGTAGTTTCCTTCCCATGCCCTCCCTGCGGCGCCTCCGGGCGTGGCCGGCGCGAGAGCGGGCCGCGCGAGCGCGGACGGCGACCGGACGCGCCGCCCTCGTCGCCGGGTGTGTGCTCGCCTGCAGCGCCGGTGGCGCGCTCACCCTCGACGCGCAGTCGCGTCGCTCGGACGCGACCGACTCCGTGCGTGTCACGATGGCCCTGCGCGGCGTGCCGCTCGCGACGGCGCTCGAGCGGCTGGTGACGGCGAGCGGCATCAGTCTGCAATACGACACGCGCGTACTGCGCCGAGGCGCCGAACCGCCGAGCATCTTCTGTCGGGTGGATGACGCGCCGGCCGAGGAGCTGCTGGGGTGCATCGTGCGCGAAGCGGGGCTCGACTACTACCGGCTGTCGTCGGGCACGTACGTCGTGATCGCGCGCGCCGAAGAGGCGCCCGCGTACGCCACGCTGAGCGGGATCGTGCTCGATGCGTCGAGTGGGTCGCCGCTCCCGCAGGCGCGCGTGGGGCTCGACGAACGCCCCGATGTACGCATTGCCAACGATGCCGGCTCGTTTGCGTTCGGACGGCTTCCGCCCGGCACGTACCGGCTCTCGGTACAGGCCATTGGCTACGAGCCGTGGCGTCGCGAGATCACGGTGCCCCGTGATGGACGCGTTCGCGAGCGCATTCTGCTGCGCCGCTACGCGGTCATGACGACGCCGATCGTGGTCAACGGCCTGCAGCCCGGCACGGCGTCGTCGGCGTTGGGTGGCATCGCCTTCACCGGCGATGTGGCCACGCCGCTCGTGTTGGGACCCGGGCTGTTCATGCCGGGCGCGCCCAGCGCGTTGGGGCTGACGCGTCGCGATGGCGTTGGCGACCTGCACATCCAGGGCGGCGAAGCGGGTGAGCACGTCTGGCGACTCGACGGGGTACCGATCTTCGACGCGGCCACGCTCGCGGGTGTGTTCGGCGCGTTCTCACCGCTCGCCATCGATGAACTGAAAGTGCGTCGCGCCGGTTACGAGGCGCGCTCGGGGAGCTTCAGCGCCGGCGTGATCGATCTCGCGCACGGATTTGGTGATCGCACGCTCGGGCTCGGCGTGCAGAGCGCGGCGCAGGTCGATCCGTTCTCGGCGTCGGCGCGCGTGGTGATCCCGGCCACGCCCCGAACGCACTGGCGCAGGCGATTCGCGAATGGAATGTGCCCGACCCGGTGCTGCTTGGTCGTCTCACGAGTGCCGGTCGTACGCTCGCGAGTGATCTGCAGACGACATCGCGCCCGTACACGATCGAGAGCGGGACGACGGATGTGCGGTTGCAGGACCTGCACCTCGCGTCCCGTGCGGAGATTGGCGCGTGACCGGCTCACTGTATGTCGGCCGCCACGGTGTGGCCACGACCACGGAAGCCATTCCGTTTCTCTCGCCGCTCGAGCGGAGCAGTGATGTGCTGGTGAGTGCGGCCGAACGGCAGGTGACTCGCGCACGCGATGCGTACGCGTGGCGCACGGTTGCGGCGCAGGTCCGGCACGAACAGCTGCACGGGGCGCGCGTGTCGCATCTGATTCAACTGCGCGGGAGCGAGCATTCGCTCGATCACGACTACGCGCTCTTCCTCGGTGCCGCACCGCTCGCGCAGGATCCGCCACGTCGTGATGGCAATCGGGTGCGCGAGTTCGCATTGGTGGGCAACGTGCAGGTGGCCGGTGGCAGTGCGTGGAACCTCGACACCGGCACCGAGATCGCGTGGACCGATGCGCAACTCGATTTGCGCAACGGGGTGCTGCGTGCACTCGCGACCGATGTTTCCGCGTGGCGCATGGCTGGACATGTGGACGTGCAGCGCCGGCTGGGCAGTCGCACGTGGGTCGACGCGGGAATTCGCGGGACTCAGCTGTTCGCGACGGGGCGCGCGTATCTGGAGCCGCGACTCGCGGTGCGCGCCGATGGCGAAAGCGAGCGCTTCGGTCCGTGGGCGTGGCGACTGGGTGGTGGCGTG
>JALOPN010000196.1 GCA_025453875.1 Gemmatimonadaceae bacterium
ACCGGATCGGTGAGGTCGGCGTAGGCCATGGCGTGATGTCGGATCAGCGCGACGAGACCGGCGTTGCCGACCATGGGTGCGCCCAGCGGGCCGAGGGCGATGCGTCCGCCGCTGCGTCGCGCGAAGAGCTTGAGGGAGCAGGCCGCGCGCACGAGACGCTCGGTGGAGACCGGGTTCAATCCGGTGCGGGCGCCGATCTGCTCGGCCGTGAGCGGGCCCTTGGCCAGCAGCTCGAAGAGGTCGAGCTCGACGCAACTATACAGCGTCTGCGTGTAGACGAAGCCGGCCACCAGGTCGAAGAGGGCGCGGCTGCGATGCAGGGCGACGGGGCGCGTGAGGGGAAAGCGCGCGGCCCAGCGTTGGAACCCTTCGGTGGCGACAAACGCGTTCCACCGATCACGCCAGCGCTCCCAGAACGGCGCCGCCGGTGGAAGTGGGGCGCGGACGTCGCGGGCGGTCACACCGTCGGCGACGGGCGGAAGGACCTCCGCGAGCGAGCGATCGGGGGGCGTCACCGAAGACACCCGAAGCGGTGGCGAGCTGACAACGGCAGTTCAGGGGAGCCGCGGAGCGCGCTCGCACGGTGCGGCGATGCTCCGGTGGCGTACGGTGCCGACGATACAGACGGTGGAGAAGAGTGTCAAGCGAAGTGTACAGTTGCCGCCGTCGCGGTTAATTACCCGCTCATGCGTCACGTCTATCCGTTCAGTGCAATCGTGGGCCAGGACGAGATGAAGCTCGCCCTGCTGTTGACCGCGGTGGACCCGTCGATTGGCGGGGTGATGGTGTTCGGCGATCGAGGGACCGGCAAGAGTACGGCGGTGCGCGGGCTCGCGGGCCTGCTGCCCCCCATGACCGTTGTGGAGGGGTGCCGCTACGGCTGCGCCGTCCCCAAGGAGGGGGCCGGTTGCGGCTACTGTGACCGTGGCCACGCCGGACACGACAAGATCCACAAGGCCAAGGCGCCGGTCCCGGTGGTGGACCTGCCGCTCGGCGCGACCGAAGACCGCGTGGTGGGGGCGCTCGATCTCGAGAAAGCGCTCACGACGGGCGAAAAGGCGTTCGAGCCGGGGCTGCTGGCGCGCGCGCACCGCGGGTTCCTGTACGTGGACGAAGTCAACCTGCTCGAAGATCATCTCGTGGATCTGCTGCTCGATGCGGCGGCGACGGGTGAGAACGTCGTGGAGCGGGAGGGCGTGAGTGTGCGGCATCCGGCGCGCTTCGTGCTCGTGGGCAGTGGCAATCCCGAGGAGGGGGAACTGCGCCCGCAACTGCTCGATCGCTTCGGCCTCGCGGTCGATGTGAAGACGCCAACAGAACTCGCGACGCGCATCGAAGTGATTCGGCGGCGCGATGCGTTCGATCGTGATCCGGCGGCGTTCGTGGCGCACTGGGAGAAGGCGGAGAAGGCGGTGCGCAAGCGCATCCAGAAGGGACGCGATCATCTGCCCGACACGACGGTTCCCGACGAGGTGCTCGAGCGCGCGACGGCGTTGTGCGCGAAGCTCGGTACCGATGGACTGCGTGGTGAACTCACGCTGCTCCGCACCGTACGCGCCTACGCGGCGCTCGAGGGGCATGGCGAGGCAACGCTCGCGGATCTGCGTGTGATTGCGCCGCTCTGTCTGCGGCATCGGCTGCGTCGCAATGTGCTCGACGAGGCGAACAGCACGACGCGCGTGGAACGGGCCATCGACGAGTTGTACGCGGCGGCGTGACGTCTCCGTCGTGGAATGATGCGGAGCTGATCGCCGCACTGCTGGCGATCGACCCGACCGGCCTCGGTGGGGTGGTGCTCGATCATCCGTCGCACGAAGCGGCGCGCGAATGGCTCGCGCTCGTGCGCGCGTGCCTTCCCGATGGCGCACCGATGCGTCGTGTGCCCGCGAGCGTCACCGAAGATCGACTCTTCGGTGGTGTCGATCTCGCCGCGACGCTCACGACCGGGCGACTCGTGGTGGAGCCCGGGGTGCTCGCGGCCGCCGACGGTGGCACGGTGGTGTTGCCGATGGCTGAACGGGCGTCGGCGGCCGTGCTCGCGGGATTGGTTGAAGTGCTCGACGCGCACGCGGTGCGTGTCGAGCGCGAGGGGATCGCGGCGCGACATGACGCGCGCGTTGCACTCGTCTGCTATGACGAAAGTGCGGACGACGAATCGCTGCCCACGGCACTCACCGATCGACTCGCGTTCAAGCTCACGGGGCTCAACGTGTTTGCGTGCGCCGATACGCGTGCGCGCGCCTTGTCGGATGCGGTCGTGACGGCGCGTGCGCGCTTGGCCAACGTGGTGGATGGTGCCGCGTGGCTCGACGCGGTGTGCGAACTGGCGCAGGCGTATGGCATCGTGTCGTTGCGCGCGCCGCTGCTCGCGTGGCGCGCTGCACGGGCGCACGCGGCGCTCGCTGGTCGTGACACCGTGACGGAAGCGGACGCGACCGTGGCGTCGCGCCTCGTGCTGCTGCCACGCGCGATCACGATGCCGTCGCCGCCGCCACCGCCGCCGGACGAATCGAACGAAGACACGCCGCCAGAACCGCCGACGGCGGAAGACGACACACCGCCTGACACACCGCCGGAGCCGCCACCCGAGGCGCCGGAACCGCCCGACGTACCGGAAACACCGCCGCCCGACGATGCGTCCGACGACGCGCGTCCGCCGGCCGACATTCTGCGCGATGCGGTCGCGGCGTCGCTGCCGCCAGGCATGCTCGAGCAGCTGCTCGCGCAGTCGGGGATGCAACGTGGCGTGCAGGGCAAGGTTGGTGAGGAGACCGTGAGCCTGTTGCGTGGACGGCCGCGCGGCGCACGCGCGGGTGAGCCGCGTGGTGGTGCGCGACTGCATCTGCTCGAGACGCTGCGCGTCGCGGCGCCGTGGCAACGGGTGCGCGGTCGCACGTCGCGCGAGCAGCGGGTGGCGCTGCGCAAGGACGACTTCCGCGTACGTCGTTTCATCGAACGCACGGGCACGACCGTGATCTTCGTGGTCGATGCGAGCGGTTCGTCGGCCATCGCGCGTCTGAGTGAAGCGAAGGGAGCCATCGAACTGCTGCTTGCCGAATCGTACGCGCGACGTGATCGGGTGAGTCTGATCGCGTTTCGTGGCACCACGGCCGAAACCTTGTTGCCGGCCACACGTGCCCTCGCGCGCGCGAAGCGCGTACTGGCGGCGCTACCCGGTGGTGGCGGCACGCCCATGGCCACGGCCATCGATGCGGCCGTCACGGCGGCGATCGCCGCCGAGCGCTCGGGCTCGGCGCCGCTCGTGGTGTTTCTCACCGATGGGCGCGCGAACATCGCGCGCGATGGCACACCCGGTCGCGGCAAGGCCGCCGAGGACGCGCTCGCGGCTGGCCGCGCCTTCGCGATGGCTCGCGTGTCGGCGCTGTTCGTGGATACGTCGCTGCGGCCGGATGGCACGGGGCGCAAGCTGGCTGAGGCAATGCGCGCGCGGTACGTGCCGCTCCCGGCCGCCAACAGTGCGGCGTTGAGTGGCTTGGTGCGCATGGTGCAGCAGGAGGCGGGAGCGTGAGGACCGAGGTGGTGCATGGCTGAGATCGCATCGGTGGTACGCCCGTCGTGGCGTACGACGTTGCTCGCGCGCTTGTTGCCCACGACGACGGACGCGCAGGTCATCGCGGTGCGCGAGACGCCGCTGCGCGTGCTGCTGCGGTCGATCGCGTTCGTCGTGTTGTATTGGTGGTTGGCGACCGGTGCGATCTTCGCGCTCGAGCGCAGCCCGGTCACGCGCGGCGCGGGGCTCGTCTTTGCGCTCGCGCTCGGTGCCTTTGGTGTGCTGCTGCTTGTGCGCGCACGTGATGATGTGTCGCCGCGAGGAGCCCGCCGGTCGTTCCTCGGCGGGGCGTTCCTGTGGAGCCTCGTACAATCGAGCTTCTACGGGGGCTGGCTGGTCGGTCCGCAGGGACTGGCCGTGCACGTGCCAGTGCAACCGCCGTCACTCGCCTTCGCGACGCAGGCAGTCATCAGCATGCTGTGGTATCAGCTGGCGATGCTCTTCTGTCTCTGGCTCGCATTCTGCGTCACGTGGGATCGGGTGAACCGCACGGGGTGGTGGGCGCTGCTCGTGTTCTACACGACGCATCAGCTGGCCTGCATCAGCATCTTCCTCGG
>JALOPN010000197.1 GCA_025453875.1 Gemmatimonadaceae bacterium
GGCTCGGGTCGCTCACGATGTACGAATGGCTGCTCTTCATTGCCCGCCACGAAGCTCGCCACATCGGGCAGCTTGCCGAACTGGCTGACGCCTGACCTTCACTTCGCTCCTCCATGCGTCGTTCTCTCACGTTGTCGCCTCTGCTCGGCGTGTCGCTGCTGAGCGCGTCGCCACTGCTCGCCCAACTTCCGGTGCCGGCGACGCGCGCCGAGCGCACGAACTACGCCGAAACGTCGCACCACGCGGATGTGCTCGCGTTTCTCGATACGCTGCAGGCACGGCGTGCGCCGCTTGTCGTGACCGAGCTCGGGCGCAGCAGTGAAGGACGGATGCTCCCGCTCGTGATTGCGTCACGACCGCAGGTGCGGACGCCGGCGGAAGCGCGCGCGTTGCGACGGCCCGTCGTGTATGTGCAGGGCAACATTCACGCGGGTGAAGTCGAGGGCAAGGAGGCCGTGCTCGCGCTGCTGCGCGACCTGTCGTTCGCGCGCGGGCCGAATGTGCTCGATTCGATCGTGCTGCTCGTGGTGCCGAACTACAACGCCGATGGCAACGAGCGCTTCGCCGATCAGGCGCAGCAGCGTGGGGCGCAGAACGGACCGGCACTCGTGGGACAGCGACCGAACGCGATGGGACTCGATCTGAATCGTGACTACATCAAGGCCGAAGCGCCGGAAACGCGTGCTGCGCTCGCGGCCTTCGTGGCCTGGCAGCCAGATGTGTTCGTCGATCTGCACACCACCAACGGCAGCTATCACGGGTATCACCTCACGTACTCGCCGTCGTTGCATCCCTCGGCGCCGCTGGCGCCGTTCACCGGCGATACCATGCTGGTGACCATCCGCGAGCGCATGCAGGCGCGCCACGGCTTTCGCATCTTTCCGTACGGCAACTTCACGGGCGAATCGCGTCGCTCCATGACCGACACCCTCAAGACGGGGTGGGTGACGTACGAGCACAAGCCGCGTTTCGGCACGAACTACTTCGGGCTGCGCGGCCCGATCTCGATCCTGAGTGAAGCGTACTCGCACGATCCGTTCTCGGTGCGCGTGGCGTCGACGCGGGCGTTCGTGCAGGAGATCCTTTCCTACGTGGCCGAACAGCCGCGTGCCGTGCTCGATCGCGTTGCCGCGGCGCGCCGACAGTCGACGTTTGGTGCGCGTGGCGCGGCGCCGGCATTGGCGCTGCGGTCGCGCTTCGCATCGCGGCCGGATACCCAGCCCGTGCTCGTGGAGCGGCTCGAACGGCTCCCCGACAGCACGGTGCGCGACGAACCCGGGATGCCACTGGGGCTCAAGCGGACCGGCCGATTCGCCGCGGTGCGCATGCCCGTGGTCGACCGGTTCGAGGCCGAGCTCGAGCGGCGACCGCCCGCCGGCGGATGGGTCATCGAGGCCGCCGTGCTCGACAGCGTGGGGCCGCGCCTCGCGGCGCACGGCGTGACGGTACAGCGGGTGACGACCGCCTTCGAGGCGGAGGTCGAGCAGTTCCGCGTCGACAGCCTCTCCCAGGCCGCTCGACCCTTTCAGGGGCACCGTGAGGTCACCCTCGTGGGGGCCTGGGAGCGCCGCCGCGTGACGGTGCCGGCGGGCGCCGCGCTGGTGCGGACCGGGACCTCGCTCGATCGGCTCGCCGCGCTGCTGCTGGAGCCGGAAAGCGACGACGGACTGGCCACCTGGAATCTGATGGATCACGGCCTGCAGGTGGGGCGTTCCAGCCCCGTGTGGCGACTGGTCACGACGCCCTGACCGCGGGCGGCGCCCGATATATTTGGACAGCCCCGGCTCATGGGGGCGGTGGGGACGCACCGTGCGCGTCCCGCGGCTCATCCTGTTTTCATGCTGCGCAACTCACTGCTGTATCTCTCGCGCCAACAGCGCATCTTCGATTTCATTCGCGGCAACGGGTTCGCGCGTCGCATGGCGTCGCGTTTCGTGGCCGGCGAGACCATTCAGGACGCCTGTCACGCGGCGGCCGAACTCAACGCCCTCGGCATCTCGGCGACCCTCGATCTGCTGGGGGAGAGTGTCACCAACGAAGCCGAAGCCCGCGAGACCGGACGCCAGTATCTCGCGCTGCTCGATGCCATTCACGAGCAGCAGCTGAACTGCAACGTGTCGGTCAAGCTGACCGCCCTGGGGCAGGACATCAGCGATGCGCTGTGCGTGGAGGTCGTGACGTCCATCCTGCAGCGCGCCGAACAGTACGACTCGTTCGTGCGCCTCGACATGGAGTCGAGCGAGTACACGCAGCGCACGATCGACACGTTCGAGCATCAGCTGTACAATCGCTTCCCCAAGCGCGTCGGCATTGTGCTGCAAAGCGCGCTGCGCCGTACGCTCGACGATGTGGAGCACGCTATCGCGCTCGGTGCGCGCGTGCGGCTCTGCAAGGGCGCGTATCAGGAGCCTGAGGCGGTGGCGTTTCCCGAGAAGCGCGACGTCGACGCGACGTATGTGGACGCGATGCAGCGCCTCATGACGCGTGGTCACTACCCCGGGCTGGCGACGCACGATGAGGTGATCATCGAACAGGCCAAGCGGTTCGCCCGCGAGCAGGGCATTGCGCCGAGCCGGTTCGAGTTCCAGATGTTGTACGGGGTCCGTCGCGACCTGCAGGAAGCGCTGGTGCGCGACGGTTGGCGGGTGCGCGTGTACGTGCCGTTCGGTACACAGTGGTATCCGTACCTCATGCGTCGTCTTGCTGAACGTCCCGCGAACATCGCGTTCATGACGGGCAACATCGTCCGTGAGGCCATGCACGGCGGGGCGCGTCGTCCGGCGCGCTCGTCGCGCACGTCCACGTCCCGCTGAGCGATCGCCTTCTGATTGCGCACGGCGGACACCACGAGCCTCCCGATCACGCGGCGGGCGACGAAGCGACGCTCGGTGGCTACCGGGCCGTGCACAAGCGTCCGCCGGCCTTCGAAGGCGTCGACGGGCTGTCGTACTCGGTCGACATTCTGGTCGACACCACCGATGATTCGTCTGCCCCGATCGGTGCGTTTCTGTTCTTCCTGCAGTGGGGGCGAGGCGAACCGGAAGCGAGCGGACATCTGGAAACCGGGTTCCTCGCGCGCGGCCACAGCGAGGCCGCAGTGCGCGAGGCGGTCGGCCGCATGTCGCTGCTTGTGGTGAAGGCCACGCTCGACGGGCTGATTCGCGCGCGCGCGACGTCCGACCGTGCGCCGCTGGAGATGCCGTGACCGAGCGGATCGCGCCGGACGGTTTGGGAGTGCCAGGCATCGTCCTGTCCGGAACCGGCGGTGTGTGGCAGGTCCAGCGTGCCGATGGTGCGACCGTCGATGCGACGATGCGCGGGCGACTGAAGCGTGATGCCGATCGCGCCGGCGGGCGTCGCCGTGCTGGACCGGCGCGCGAGAGCGGCGCGGTGCTCAAGCTCGCCGTGGGCGATGCGGTGACCGTCGTGTCGGAGCCCGGTCCGGATGGACTGGTGGTGCATTGCATCGAGGAGATCGCGCCGCGCCGTTCGCAGCTCGCGCGGCGGGCGCCGGGCGGCGCGTACGGTGAGCGCGTCGTGGTGGCGAATCTCGATCAGGTGCTCGTGGTGTTCGCCGCCGCGAACCCGGAGCCGCATCCGCGCATGCTCGATCGGTTTCTGGTGATTGCCGAGGCCAATGCGCTGCGCGCGCGCGTGGTCGTGAACAAGTGCGACTTGCGCGATGGCGCCGATTTGCAGGCGTTGTTTGGCGACTACGAACGGGCCGGCTATCCGGTGCACTACACGAGTGTGCAGACGGGGGCGGGGCTCGATGCCTTGCGCGACGTCGTGCGGGGCCGAGTGTCGGCGCTCACCGGGCCGTCCGGCGTCGGCAAATCCTCGCTGATGAACGCGCTCTTCCCCGGCCTGCAGCTGCGCGTCGGCGCCATCAGCGAGAGCGTCAACAAGGGCCGACACACGACGGTCGGTGCCCTGTTGCACCCGCTGCCCGGCGGCGGGTTCGTGGCCGACACACCCGGGCTGCGTGAGGTGGGCCTGTGGGGGATCGATGTGCGGGAGGTCGCCGCCTGCTTCCCCGAGTTCGCGCCGTATCTGGCGTCGTGTCGCTTCGCCGACTGTACCCATCTCGTCGAACCGGGGTGCTCGCTGCGCGAGGCGGTGGAC
>JALOPN010000198.1 GCA_025453875.1 Gemmatimonadaceae bacterium
CGCGCCGTACGTGCCCGCCTGTATCCGCTGCTCGAAGCGGCCTTGGCGCCCGGTGGCGTGTTGGTCTTCGAGGCATACCACGCGCGCCAGCTGGCGCGCGCCACGGGAGGGCCGCGTGATCCCGACCTGCTCATGACCGCAGACAACGTGGCGCGCGAGTTCTCGTCGCTGGAGCCCATCCTGCTGCGCGAGGTGACGCGCGAGGTCGTCGAGGGCGTTGGCCACACCGGCGTGGCCGATGTCGTGCAGTTTGTCGGGCGACGGCCGGGCTGATGCGGGCGCGCGGCCGTTACGCCGCGCGGGTTCGGTCTGCCACCACGCAGCGGTTGCGCCCCGTGCGTTTGGCTTCGTAGAGCGCACTGTCCGCGCTGTCGAAGAGGCGCTTGCATCCGGGATCCGGTGACGTGAGCACACTCACGCCCACGCTGACGGTGATCGGAATGCGCACGCCGTCGGGTCCGAGCAGGTGCAGATCGGCCACCGCCTGTCGCACCTGTTCGCCGGTGGCGACGCCTTCGGATCGGTTTGTCGCCGGCAGCAGCACGGCGAACTCTTCGCCGCCGTAGCGAGCAAAGAGGTCCTGCGGGCGCATGAGCGCCGCGCAGGCCTCCGCGATGGCCACGAGCACACGGTCGCCCGTGGCGTGTCCCCACGTGTCGTTGATGTGCTTGAAGTGGTCGGCATCCACCATCAGCAGCGTGAGCGGATCACCCGTGCGGAAATGGCGACCCGCCTCGGCCTCGAGTCGCTGCATGAGCACCGCACGATTGGCAGCACCCGTCAGCGCATCCCGCGTGGCCAGGTACGCGATCTCGCTTTGCGCGCGGTCGAGATCGAGCACGAGCCCGATGGTGATGTGCCCCACGATGGGCGCGATCACCCCCGGCACCGCCGCGGCCAATGCCATGGTCTGCCAGAACTCGGTGTCGGTCATGACGAACAGCGACCGCGTGGCGACGGCGGTGATCACCATCGACACGACGATCGAGAACACCGCGATCAGCAGCACCGACCGGAAATGGCCGAGGCGCAGGATGCGGGCGCGCCAGGGGGAGCGTGAGGCGGGTTCGACAGGAAGGGACATGCGGACGGGAATAGTGTGAGCCTGTGCCAAGGGACGAACGGCGAGGGCGAGAGGTCAACCGCCGCCGGCGTCGATCGCGGGCACGGCCGGCCGCGTCCGCGTGCGACGGCGTGCAGCGCCCCGACGCTCGAACCGTTGACAGGGGTGCGCCTTGGTGCGTGGATTCACTCGCGTGCTCGTCGCGCTGCCGCTGGTGCGCGCCCACCATTCCACTCCGACGTCCGTGCCTGCTCCACGGTGGTTGTTCCGTAACGTGATGCGTTGGCTGCCCGCGATGCGATGGCCACTGGCCGCGGTGATCCTCACGCCGAGCGTGATCGCCGCCCAGCCCACGCTGTCGCGCCGCGATTCGATCGAGGTGGCGCGGGTCGTCTGGCAGGTAGCGGCGCGCGCTCCCGGCCGACCGGCGCAGCAGCCCGTCCGACTGTGGATCCCGACTTCCTCCGACAGCACGCGCGAGGTGCGCTTCTCCCCCGAGGCGCGCGACGCACTGCAGCGGGCGGGGCTACCCGTGGTTGCGACGCCGCCGTCGGGACGCGACACCACCGTGGTCACGTTCGCCGATCTGCGGCCCGCAGCCGGTACGCAAGGTACGCGCACCTTGAGCGTTCGCCTCCGGTCGACGTGGCGACACGGGACCGAGTGCGTGGTCCAGTCTACCAATCTCGAGCTCTTCACCGTGCGTCGCCGTGCAACGGGATGGGTGGCCGAGCGGGACCCGAGTGTGATTCACGGTGACACGGAGTGTCAGCGGACGCCGTGAGCGGCGAGCCGTCCATCACGGGCGCACGCGTCGCGCCTCGGCGGCATTGCCTGGTGCTCCCCACCGTATGCCGGTGACTCGACGATTCGCGTCCCGGATGGGCCAGATGAACAGTTCCGCGTCGAAGAAGAATCCGAGCGAATCGCCGGCCATGGCGTGCAGGCGCTGCGGAGCACGCCCCGAGGGCGCCGCCCAGAGCGAACCGTCGCGCCACGTGAGTTCGTAGGCACGCTGCGGCGTCACTTCGTAGCGCCCGACCAGCGGCGCCGCCTCGGCGCTGTCGAGCGCCACCGCGGTGCGAATCGCGGGACGCATGTCGTTCCAGCCGTACTCCTCCGCGATGGCGCGCACAATCTCGTTCATGAGTTCGCTGCCGTTGTCACCGTTCGTCAGCACAACGGCACCTCGGGGCGCGTCGAGATACCCAAGCATGATCGCCTTGTAGCCGACGTTGGAACCGGTGTGACTGAAGCGAAATGGAGTCGGCGCGCCCTTGAGTCCGACACCAATACCCTGCTCGCGCGCCTGCAGCGTCATCATCTCGCGCACGAGTCGGGCGTCCAGCGGCGACGACCCACCACGCGCGGCGCGTTGCATGGCGAGGATCGCCTGCGCGTAGTCGCACGACGTGGTCCACAGCGATGCGGCGGCGTGCTCCGGATGCGTGCGCCAGCCGCCGACCAGTGGCTGGCCCGATCCATGATGCCCACGCGCGATATCATCCGGCGCGTCCGGCGACAGCGTCTCGTACGTACTGCGCGTCATGCCGAGGGGCGCCAGCACTTCACGCGCGAGATACGCCGGGAATGGTTGGCCGCTGACATCCTCCAGCACCTGTTCCATCACCGTGTATCCACCGCCTGAATAGCGGTTGTCGCGCCCGGGCACCGCGTCGACCACGAGCGCCGGATGATTGGCGGGCTTCGCTCCCGCGATGATTTGTGCGAGCGTGGGGACGGCCTCGCCTTGTGGATAGCCAAGGAAGCCACTCACCGCGACGCCGGCGCGGTGACTCAGCAGGAGGCGTGGCGTGACGGTGCCCGAGTCGAGGAAGGGGGTCGGTGCGAGCGCGACCGACCGTAAATGGCGACGCACATCGTCATCGAGCCCGAGCCGTCCGTCCGCGACCAAGCGCAGGACACCGAGGCTCGCGATGGGCTTCGACAACGACGCGGCCTGAAAGCGCGTCTGGGTGGTCACCGGTGCGCCGCTTGCATCTCGCACACCGAATCCGCGACTCCAGGCGATGCGATCGCCGTCGATGACGGTGATTTGCACACCGGGGACATTGAGTGCTCGCATGCGATCGGCGAGCGCGCGTGGCGTCGTGTCGTCGCGCAAAAGAACGCTCGGAAAGACGCGCGCCGCGATGCGCGCGATGCGCGCGTCTGCGTCTGGCGCACTCCCGTTGCACACGCTGGTTGCCGGCGACTGGGCCGCCGAGACGCTCGCGCACACCAGCAGTGCGACCGCGACGCCCTGCGCTCGGCGGTAGAACTGCCGATGGATCATCGAGGAAGAAAGAGCGCGGATGTGGGACATGCGCTGAGGGGGCCAGAGGGAAGGACCGCGATGCACCGTTCCCTAATCTGACACCGAAGCCGCCAGGCTGGTGGCGAGCGGGACGAACCGACTGGCACGGCCCTCGACGATCACGTAAGCTCTCGCCTTCGTGACCCCCACCCTCGCCGCCCTCGCCGGCTACCTCCTGCTGCAGTTCGGAATCGGTGCGTATGTCGCGCGACGACTGCGCTCCGAGGATGACTACCTCGTGGCCGGTCGCTCCCTCGGCTGGGGACTCGGCCCCTTCACCATCTTCGCGACGTGGTTTGGCGCGGAGACCGTCATCGGCGCCGCCGGCACCGTGTACAGCGAGGGCGTGGGGGCGACCAGCGCGGAGCCGTTCGGCTACGCGCTCTGCCTGCTGCTCATGGGACTGCTCTTTGCCGCGCCGCTCTGGCGACGCGGACTGACCACGCTCGCCGATCTGTACGCGCAGCGCTATTCGGAGCGCGTGGCGCAACTCGCGGCGATCGTGCTGATCCCGGGCTCGCTGCTCTGGGCCGCCGCACAGGTGCGCGCCTTCGGACAGGTGCTCACGGTGGCGGCCCCCGAACTGAACCTCGGCGTGGGCATCGGTGTCGCGGCGCTCCTGACCATCGCCTACACGTCCCTGGGCGGCATGCTGGCCGACGCCATCACCGATTTGCTGCAAGGGGGCGTGCTGATGCTCTCGCTGGCGGTGCTCGCGTGGGCCGTCACGGACCCGCGGCCCAGCCCGTGTCGTGGCTGGCGCTCGCGGAAACGTGGGCCATTCCGGTGTGCGGCTCCGTGGTGGCGACGGAGCTCGTCACGCGTGTCATCAGCACACGCTCGGCCGGGGTCGCACGCGGCAGCGCACTGCTCGCGGCGGGACTCTACCTGCTGGTGGGACTCATTCCCGTGCTCTTTGTGTTGTTCGCAGGCGGACTGGTGTCAGCGATTCTGAGCACGGTGGATACGACGTTGCTCACGGCTGGCGGATTGCTCACGCACAACGTGCTCGCACCCACGTTTCGCATCACCGAGGAGCGCACGCGACTGCGCCTCGCCCGTGGCGGCGTGATTGCGTGCGGGGTGGTCGCGTGGGCAATCGCGCGATCGGCCGACGGCGTGTTCGCGCTGGTGGAGGAAGCGTCGAGCTTCGGCACCGCCGGCGCGCTCGTCACGGTGAGCTTCGGACTGTTCACCCGCATCGGCGGCGCGTGGGCCGCCGGCACGACCCTGCTCGGCGCGCTCGTCGTGTATCTCGCCGCCACGTACAGCGGAGTGGCGACCCCGTTCCTCGCCTCGCTCGCGAGCGCGCTCGTGCTCTACCTCGGGGTCAGCGCCCTCGAGCACGCGCGCCGCCCGGCGGCAGGCTGAGCCGCCGCCTCAGTTCCCCTCGGGGCGACAGGTGCGCAACACGGTACTGCGCATGCGCCCGGGATCATCGATCGTTTCCCAGAACTCCGACAGATAGCGTTGCACCTGCTGGACACGACGCGGCGCAATGCCGGGAATGCTCGTCCAGGACGCCTCGATGGCCGCGCGCTGCTCGCGGAACTTGTTCAACGTGGGCGCCCACTGCGCGAGCGTGAGACACGGTCCCATGTAGTGCCGTTCGGTCACGCGCTTGATGGGCAACCGATAGTCGGGACGCGAGTAGCTCGTGTTCACGATCCCCGACCAGTCCCAGTCGTACGCCACGGGATAGATGATGCCCATCGTATCCTGCAACAGGTAGATGTTGTGCAACCCGCCGAGTGACCAGTCGGTGTTGCCCACCATGTACTCGAAGAGCGAGATCGAGTGCAACGAGGTGGAGTCGACGTCGGCGAATCTCGCTCCCTTGAGCTGATCACGCAGCTTCACGCTGGTCTCGCGCGCGACCTCTTCATCCATCTCGATGAAGAATGCCACGCTCGTCACTGGCTGCTGGCGGTTGGCCGAGTCACGATAGGTGACATTCGCGAGTCGCGTGCGCGGCGCGTTGCTGTGCAGCGTCCGGTAGGCACGGTATACGCCGTACTCGGCGAGGATGTACTGCGTGAACTCGTCGTTGTTGGGGCGACACGACGTCGTCAGCTTGAGCCGAGGATTCCCCTGCAACAGTGTGCCGCGCGCTGAATCGCGCGACAGCTTGATGGAAATGGGCGGGAAGTCGCAGTTGCCACGCTGACGGCGGAAGTGCCCACGCGCGCGCACCTCGACCGCGATGCGTCGCACGCTGTCCCCTTCCGCGTAGGCGAGCTCGGCGTTGTGCCAGCGCAGCTTGGTGGAGTCACGCTCCCGCAACAGATCGCGAAGGTTGGTCGTGAGCGTGAGCGAGAGCACGGTGTCACTGCGGAAGAGCGGCTGCGCCGAGAGCGGGCGCGTCCCCGGCATCAGGGCGCTCGCGCAGAGCGCCAGCAGCAGGAGTGCCCGCGCCGCAGGCACGCGACGTGACAGTGTATTGCTCATTTGAACTCCACCTTGCGAACGAGTTGATCCGGCAGCCCACGCAGTTCGTCACTCACAACACCCTTCGTGACCGTCCAAAGCGTCCTTCCACGGTCGCGCGCGCGAGTTCCGGCTCGCTCACGTGCAGACGCATGAGATGTTCGAAGCTCGCGGGCGCATCTGCCGGCTCATCCAGATCACTCTCGGCGGTGGCCTTCCGCCGACGACGCCAGGCACGATCGGCGAGCGCCTCGAGTTGTTCCGGTGCCAGCGACTTGAGCACTTCCTCGTCGAGCTTGGCGACGAACATGCCCGTGCGGTTGGCCACCGACAGGGCCTGCTTGAGGCGCTTTTCGGCCATCTTGCCTTCGAGCGCCGACGGGCGGCCGAAGTCGGTGTACCAGAGCAGCAGCATGAGCAGGTTGAACGCTACCGAGATGACCCACGCCACACTCGGATTGACCGCGGCTGCCATGCCGAGCGCCGTCACCACGAAGATGCCGGTGGCGTCCTTGCTGTCATCGAGCGTGGTGCGAAAGCGCACGGCGGCCACGATGCC
>JALOPN010000199.1 GCA_025453875.1 Gemmatimonadaceae bacterium
TGCGCATCGTGGGCAACAACAACACCCCCATTCCGGGCGTGCCGGTCACACTGCAGGTGACGGCGGGGGGCGGCAGTCTCAATCCCGCGTCGGGCGTAACCAACGCGAGCGGCGAGATCACGGTGCGGTGGACGCTGGGCAGCCAGCTCGGCATGCAGAACGTGCAGGCCTCGGCGCTGAACCTGGCTCCGGTCATCCTCACGGCCACCGGCACCTGACCGCGCGCGGTGCGCGTGGGACCCGGAGACCACGCGCGGCCATTGGGGTAGATATCCGGGTGTGACGGCGCATGGTCGTCACGCCGAGGCATTCACCCGTGTTCCGTGCGTTCCGACCCTGTCTTTGATGTGCCGCCACTCGCGCCCGGCGCGCTCGCCGGCCGCACGGTGGTGATCACCGGTGCGAGCGATGGCATTGGCCGTGCGCTCGCCGAGCGCTGCGCGATCGCCGACGCGCATGTTGTCCTGATCGGCCGCAACGAAGCCAAGACGCGGCATGTGGCCTCGGAGCTGCGCAGTCGCACGGGGAACGATCGTATCAGCTATCAGATCGCCGACCTGCTCTACCTCGATGAACAGGTCGCGCTGGCCGAGCGTCTGCGCGCGGCGCATCCGGTGCTGCACGCGCTCGTGAACAATGCGGGGGCGCTCTTTCTCGAGCGTCAGCTCACGCGCGACAGCCTCGAGCGCACCTTCGCGCTCAATCACCTCGCCACGGTGCAGCTCGGCGTGCGTCTGCTCCCCTCGCTGCTGGCGGCGGCCGGGCCCGATGGGCCGGCGCGCATGATCAACGTGGCGTCGCGCGCGCACATGGGCGCTCGGATTCAGCTCGACGATCTGCAGATGCAACGCGGGTATTCGGGATGGCGCGCGTACGCGGCCTCGAAACTCGGCAACGTGCTCTTCACCCGCGCCCTGGCGCGTCGCGTGGACGCGCGCGGTGTCTGTGTCCACGCCGTCCATCCGGGGCTCGTGGCGTCGCGCTTCGCGACCAACAACGGCCCTCTCGGTCGGCTGCAGCGTCGCGTGATGGACTGGTTCTCGATCTCGAACCAGGCGGGGGCCGATACCGCCGCCTGGTTGCTCGGGAGCGACCTGGGCGGACGCGATAGCGGCGGCTACTGGGTGCGTCGGGCGCGTGTGACACCGTCGCGCGAGGCCCAGCGCGACGACCTGGCCGACGGCCTGTGGACGCGTTCGCTCGCACTGGCCGGCATCAGCGAACCGATTGCCGGGTGCCGTCGCGCATGAACGCACGCGCAGAGGCCGGTGACCGGCGCCGTTTGCTCGTGATTGTGTGGCACGCGCTGCCGCTGCTCGTGTCGTTCCGCCGCGATTGGCGACGCTGGATCTGGTGGGGCGGACCGGTGTCCCGCACCGCGTCGTTCCACGCGCGGCGCGCTCGACGACTGCTGGAGGCAGTCACCGCGCTCGGTCCGGCGTTCGTGAAGATCGCGCAGATCTTCGCCGCACGCGCGGATCTCATTCCCGAGCCCTACCTCTCGGAGTTGGCCACGCTCACCGACCGCGTGGCACCGGTGCCGTGGTCCGCGATCGATCGCGCGTTGCACGAGAGCTACGGTGCGCAGCGCGCGACGCTGTTCGAGCACATCGACCCGACGCCACTGGCCGCCGGCTCGCTCGGACAGGTGCATCGGGCCCGCGTGGCGGGTCGCGACGTGGTGGTGAAGGTGTTGCGCCCTGGTGTCGAGGCGGTGGTGCGCCGCGATGCGCGCCTCGCGATCGCCCTCACCGAGCGCGTCTACCGACGCTTTCCTCATCATCACGTGCGCGGCGTGCGCGTCGTGCTCGAGGAATTCCAGAAGCGCGTCGAGGAGGAGATGGACTTCCGCCGTGAAGCGCGTCAGTGCGAACGCATGCGCGAGCGTTTCGCGGCCGACCGCCGCATTCGCATTCCTCGCACCGAGCCGGCGCTCACGCGACAGCGCACCATGGTGCTCGAGTTCATGGCTGGCACGCGCATCGACGCGCTCGATGCGCACGTCGCTGCGGGGCGCATCGATCCGCGGCAGCTTGCCGAAACGCTGATCGAGACCTACGCGCGCATGATGCTGCGCGACGGTGTCTTTCACGCCGACCCGCACCCCGGCAACCTGCTCGTGGGTGACGACGGGGCACTCGTGCTGCTCGATTTCGGCATGGTGATCGACGTGGACACGACGACGCGCCAGGCGACGGCCGAGCGCGCGCAGGTGCTTGCCGACCGGGTGATGACCGAGCTGTTCGACTGGCCGATCGTGCTGCCTGGCGAGCTCGTCTACTTCGCGCGCACCGCGGCGCTCATCGAAGGCGTGGGCGCGCGGTACGACGCCTCGTTCAACAGCATCGCGGTGGCGTCGCCGGTCGTGCTGCGTATGCGCCGGGAGATCGTGCGCACGTTGTTCGGTGGAGACGGCAAGGAGGACGGGCTGGTCTCGGCCGCGCGCGGACTGGGCGTGCTGGCAGGCACGGCGGTGTCGTGGTGGCGCGAGCGCGGGCCGTCGGACGTGCAGGCGGCGGTGAAGAAGCTGGTGGACGCGGTGGTGGCGGCGCCTGAGTGATTTCGTCAGGATTTCAAGTATCTCAGCGCGCGGACGCGCCCTAGCACCACCAGGCCAAGTTCGTTTCGACAGCGTGGACACTTGAGGATACCGTAGCCCAAGGATCCCGCTGCGCGCTGCTGATGGTCGATTACGACCCCTTCTTGCGACGCTCACGCCGTTTCGCGGGAACGTTGGCCGGCAAGTGCACGTCGTCGATCGTCGCGCGCTCGCCCTCCGGCTGCTGGCGGTCGGCGTAGAAAATAGCCACAGAGACCTCAAGGACCCGTCGCATGCGTCGCAGAGGAAACTCGCTTCGACGGCGATTGATCATCGCGCACCACATCGCGACGCTTATGCGAAGCACACCGCCACTCGTTGTGCGAACGCCTGCTGGTGACGCAGCGTCACGAGCGCTCGTCGCCAGCGCCACAGATGTTGCTCCGAAGTCTTCCCCAGCCCAGATGATCCGGTTGCCATCGACTCGCGCTGGAGACGCACCCACGCGCGCAGCAGTGCGGGGCGCACGTAGAGCCACTCACCCCATCTGAGCGAGCGTCGCGCCCGGCGCGCTCCGCGCGGCCACGAGTCGGATGGCTTCTCCCATGAACGCCGCCCTGAACGACCGACGCTCACGTCGGACCGCCTGATCGCTAGATCCCATCGCCCACCTCCGCCCCGTCCACGGCGTGTCAGGCGTTCACGCAACTGCGGCAACTCCAGTTACACCATCGACAACACAACCTCATTTCCCTCGCAATCCCTGATGAAAATGCGCGCCCTCTTACCATCCAGATGTACTCGTCCATTGGATTCTGCCGCCAACGCTAGCATTGATGCGAGAGAACGCGTTCGCACCGCACTCTGAACAGCCTCTACAAGCTCATGATACACAACTGAGCACTTGTGGTGGCGCATCCCACAGAAATCGATCTGCAGGTTTCCATGACACGCATTAAAGCTGTGGCAATCAAACTTGCCGTCCGGACCCTCCTCCTCAGGCCGCAGTGCGCCGTGGTGCTCATCAGCCGAGGAGGCCTCATGAGGCCACAGCGAGGCCTGTTCGATGAATCCAAACTCCGAGTCGTCCGGGTCCCCCTCATTTGAATAACTCCACGCACGCTCGTGCCACGGCAAGGTGCCCGGAAGGCTCGCGATACCATCGTAAAAGTTGTGCCACGCCAAGCCGTCCTCGATCACGCTCCAGCACAGTTTGCAGTGCGAGGACACAGTCCGAAGTCGTGGCCGATAACTCTGAGACAGGCTTTCCTGCGCTGCAGCCGTGCGATCAAGCTCCCACCCCACACTTCCCGAGAATCCGGACGCGACCAGCAGCAAAATCATGGGGAATCGAAGCACTGTGGTGATTCTCCGAAGCTCAAAGGTTACCTCGCCAAAACGCGAAAATCAAAGACCTCGATCTGCAGGGAGCCGTCGGTCGCCTCCCCAAACTTCCATACTTGCGGAGTAGCGTTGGCTCGCATCGAGTTCAACACGGGAAAGTATCCGCCACGCACTCGGTGTGAGACCCTGACGCTTCTCCGCGCCAGATCGACGAGCTCGAAAACCGTGTCGACGTAGCGATTGATTTCCGCGCCGCCCGGGTATGCCTCAATGCTTTCTTCAGTGGCATCGACTGCAGGTGACGGAACGAATCCTCTCGCGCCCGTTCGGATGATCACCAACAATGTGTCACTGCGGTCGGAGCCCAGGAGGCCAAGAATAGTGCTTGGCATCGGCTTTCGATTCGGAAGATCGAAGCCTGCGTCGTCAGGCAGGCCAGGAAACCACGCTGCCTCCCTCTTGATCACTTCCCTCAACTGCAGCTGAGAACTCCAGATCTCCAACTCGTACCGTCGCAGCGGGGCCGCAACGAAACGCGCATTCGTTGCTGGCGCCAAGCTACGAAAGAACGTGATCGGTGTCGCCTTCGCGGTTGTCGAACTTGAAGCCGATGCGGAGCGTACGTAGCGCCCGTCACTCGCGTGCAGATGCAGCACGTGCCCGATCGCCGCCCGATCCATGCCAGAGCCTGAGAAAACGAATGTATTGTCGGCTTGGACGAGAAAGCTTGCGAGATTCCCAACGCTTACCGAGCGCTGACCGATTCCGCCATCGAGGCCTACCAGCGAGATCCGCCTCGTGGACTTGTCCGCAACAAAGACGGTGTCAGCCTTTCCCACGTCAGCATGAAACGGTCCGATGAACTCGCGCGGACCCGCTCCGCGGCGGCCAACTCTTTGGAGAATCCGCCCGTCGCCGCTGACGCGAACAACCTCTCCAGATCGCGAGCCAAGGATGTAGGTCCCATTGCGCTCGCGCATGAGGAAAGCCCCGATTCCCGAAATCGAAATCGTCGAGTCCGAGATTGAGGCTACGCGCCGCAACTCAACGCGGCAGCTGGTGCACAGCGCCCTCTCATTCGCGACGACGCGCGCCACCGAAGGCTGGGCAGCGACGGGGTGAGCCAAGAAACCAAGCCACCCGACGCACCACAAAGCTGCGGCGAGCACGCGACGGAGGTTCGGGGAGACGTCGGATGCGCTCGTCACCATTGGGCCCTCTCACCTGGTCGTCGCGGAGAACGGAAGGAGCGCTGCGCGACTCAACAATCATTCTGATGCCGAGCCGCGCGAACGAGCACCAATCGCCTAGTGCTGGGGCGAAGAAACGGCTGACAACATACTAAGGTCGTTCCCGTCTGTCAAGATCCGAGAAACGGTCGCGTGCGCGAGTGTCGCCGAGGGGCGTCGGTCAGATCCAGTACGCCAGGACAAGTCGCGGCAACTGCTAAAACACCCACTCCTTGAACAGATCGAAACCCACCTGCATGCGCGGCGCCGCGCCGCCGAGGCGTGCACCGCACGGGCTTGGGCCCGGATCGACACCGACCTGCCCCGTGAGTCCGGGCGCGAAACGATACTCCGTGGCGATCCCGTACCAGAGATTGAGCGCGTTGCGGCTCGCGCCACTCGCCAACCCACGACACACGCCAGTGTCGAGCCGCAGATAGGTCCGACGACCGATCTGCTTGCCGGCGGTCACACTCAGATTATTGAGCAGCGATGAGAACGTTCCGAGGTCATCGCCGCTCTGCCCACCGGCGGTACTCACCTGCACCGTGTTGAAAACGGGCAGCAATCGCTGCAGCGTACCCTCCACCTGACCACTCAGCGACGGCAACAGCACACCGGTCACGGCGCGCACCGTCTGCTGACTTTGCCCGTCGAGCGCGAACGTGGGTGCACCGAACACGAGCAGCGAGATGAACTCCGACTCGGGCGCGTTCGCGTACGAATCATCGGTGCTCGCCAGTTTGAGCGACGGCTGTTCCAACGTCCCACCGATCGCGACATCGACGTTCACGTCGCGGCCATCGACCCCGCGCACCACATGGCGCGCGTGAATGTCGAGCGTGGGATTGAGCGCGTCCTGCGGATAGAAGCGCACACGACCGCTGTCCACCGTGAACGGTCGGTTCACGACGCCGAGGTCGAGTCGATACGTGCCGCGCTCCGCCTGCACTTCGCCATCGAGCGACAACTGCTGGCCGGCCGCCTCCAACACCGTCACTTCACCACCCAGCTTCACGGACGCTTCGCGCGTGCGCACCCACACGTCATCACCGAGCCGGACACGCACACCGCGCGCTTCGAGGAACTCGCCAAGGCCGGC
>JALOPN010000200.1 GCA_025453875.1 Gemmatimonadaceae bacterium
ACAAGAGCACGGGGAACCCGCCCACGGCCTCGCGCGGAGCGACCGGACCGAGCGTCGTGTGCACGGCCAGCGTGTCGCCCGCGCGCACCGACTGCAGCAGTGCACGCTCGGCGACGCGTCCCATCGACGCCAGCAGCAGGACGGTGTCGCCGCGCGCCGCGACGGGCGGCGCGCCGGCGAGCACGACCACGCGATGCGCGTCGAGCCGGCGTGCGCTCACGATCACGGCACTGTCCGCTGTCGAATCGCGCGGCACGCCCCACTGCGCGTCGAGCAACGCGAGCCCGGTGGCCGGCCATCGATTCCACGCCGCGAGTGGCACACGCTGTTCCCGATGTGCGACCCACCCCTCGGTCCGTGAATGCGAAGAAATCCGCGTTGACGGCGGCGATCGCGCGCGCCTCGGCGGGGAGTCGCGCCAGCAGGTCGCTCGTGCGCGTGCGTCCGATTGCCGTGCCCGCCCCCTTGACCGCGCCCAACGTGACACACGCCGTGCGCGGCATCTCGAGCACGCTCGCGCGCCACGGCCCTGCCCGCTCGTCTCGCGGAAGCCACGTGAGGTGCAGCAGGCGCGTCGCGCCGGACAACGTCTGCACACGCACACTGTCGGCGCCGGCCACGCGAGGAGCGGCCGCGGGGAGCTCGGGGCCGCGTGTCGTGGTGCGACAGGCGCCGAGCACGAGTAGCAGCGCAAGCGGCACCGAGAGTGCGCGCGTCACCGCGTTCGACAGCGATTGCACCCTCACCGGCTTGTTCAGCACCACGATATCCTCACGCTGCAGAAAGGCTTCGTCATTGGCGGTCACGGCGCCGCCGGTCATCACCACAAACCGCCGGCGCAACGCCGGCACCTCATCGGCCAGTCGTGCAGCGAACGTCGCACCCGACATGCGCGGCATCATGAGATCGGAGATCACGACGTCGAAGGTCGTCGTCCGGGCGAGGGCCAGGGCCGACTCGCCGTCGGGAGCAACCGTGACCTGGTAGCCCAGTCGCGTCAGGACGCGCTCCATCACGGTGAGCAGCTCCGGCTCATCGTCCACGAGCAGCACGTGCGACGTCGCCGTATCGCGGCGTGGCACTACGGTGGGGTCGCTCACCTCATCCGATGTCGATTCGGTGCGTGCAACCGGGAGGACCACATTCGGAGGCGCTGCGGGCAATCGAATCAGCACCTCCGCGCCTCCGGTCGCGGCGTTGCGCAGCGTCAGCGTCCCGCCGTGCGCGTCGACGAGTCCGCGCGTCACGAAGAGCCCGAGCCCGGTGCCGCCGTGTTGCGCGCGCGTGGTGACGTACGGTTCACCGAGGCGCGGCAGCACACTGTCGTCGAAGCCGGCGCCCGTATCGGAGATCGAGATCTCCGCCCATCCGTCGAGTCCGGTGGCGGTGCGAATGGTCACGATGCGCGTCGTCGCGCCGCTGGCCGCGAGCGCCTGCACTGCGTTCACCAGCGGATTCACGATCATCTGGACCAGCTGCCCATCGTCACCGAGCACGAGCGGGACGTCGCCGAGTTCGGTGTGCAGGGTCGCATCGTGGCGAACGTGCGGCGACGCGATGCGCAGTGCGGTCCGGACAACGTCGTGCAGCGCCACCGCGCCGAACTGTTCACGTCGCACACCATACGTGCGAAGACTGGTCACGACCTGCGCGATACGTTGTGTCCCGTCGAGTGCCTCCTGCAACGCGGTCACGACGTCCGGGGGCGGCGTTGGCCCGAGCGCGGCGCGCGCCTCGTCGAGCTGAAAGGCGACGTACTGCAGCGGATTGTTGATCTCGTGACCAACACCGGCCGCGAGCCGACCCAGCGCGGCGAGTCGCTGCTGCTCGAGGAGCGAATCGCGTGCTTCATCACGTTCGACGGTGCGCACCTCGACTTCCGTGGACAATCGTGTCGACAGTTCCGCCAACCGCCGCGCGTCGTCTCCGAAGCGCTTCAGCAGTTGGACCGTGAGCGGCAGCACGGCGAACACGTAGCCCGGGCTGCCGAGATACATGAACGGGATCTCGCCACTCGCCACCAACGCCTCTTCCACAATGCACGCCGCGTACAGACTGAGGCCGATCACGATGCCGAGCGCGCCCGGCTCACCGCGCTGCGTGCGCCGGACGTGGCGCGCGAGACTGAGCATGATCACGAACAGCGTCAGTAGCGCGACGGCGTCTCCCGTGCCGTTGAACGCATACGTCCGCTCATCGAGCCCGAGCCACGGGACCTGGACGTGTGTGAATCGGGTATAGTCGAGCACCAGATCCGCCGCGTTCGCGACGGCGCTCGTGCCGAGCATGCCGAGCGTGATCCAGCGAGTCCACGCGGGCATCGAGCGCACGCGCCCCGATTCATCGGCGTACGTGAAGCGCATCCACATCGCGGCGTGCAGGCCCGCCACGAAGAGATTGACCCGAACGAGCTGGGCGCGCACGGCGAGATCGTCGAGCGCCGTGTAGAACCAGACGTCGATCGCGCTGTACAAGCCGGCCGTCAGCGCGATGGCCGCCATCAGGCGCACGCGCTCCCAGCCGGGCGCGCGTGCGATGAAGAACATCACGCCCGCGCTGGCCGCCTGGAGAAAGACGGCCACGAGGGCGACGACGGCGTGCAGGGTCACGTGAACAGCGGGCGGTGGGGAGCGCCGACCGGGGAAGCGGCGAACGATGGCAATATCGCGAGGGGTGCGCCGACCCGCGACCGGCGGCGCGAGCGCGCCAGCGCAGGGGCGTCCCCAGACGTATCGTGAGTATCGGCCGCTGCTTCGGAACAGGCGGCCCGACCTTCCCCTTCCCCTGCCATGGTCACTTCCCCCTCTGCTCGCGGCGCTCGCCCCACCTGGGTCACGCGCGCTGCCATCCTCGGGCTGTCGGCACTCGGGTTCGCCCCCGGACTCGTCGCGCAGCCACTCGATTCCGCCAGCGTGGCCGGCATGCGCTGGCGCAATGTCGGCCCCGCCAACTTCATGGGACGCCTCTCGGATGTCGTCGGTATCCCGGGGCCATCGAAGACGATTTTCGTGGCCGCGGCGGGTGGCGGCATCTGGAAGAGTACCAACAACGGCATCACGTGGCGTCCCACGTTCGACAACGAACGCGTCATCTCCATGGGCGCGCTCGCAATCGCGCCGTCCGATACGCAGCAGGTGTGGGCCGGCACCGGTGAGCCCAACGCCCGCAACTCCATCGAACCCGGCGGCGGCGTCTTCAAGAGCACCGACGGCGGTCTGACCTGGCAGCGCAAGGGTCTCGAACTCACCGAGGCGATCGGTCGCATCGTTGTCCACCCCAGCAACCCGAATGTGGTGTACGTCGCGGCCGTTGGCGCCACCTGGCGCCGCAACGCCGAACGTGGGCTGTACAAGACCACCGACGGCGGCAACAGCTGGCAGCTGGTGAAGTTCATCAGTGATCGCGCCGGCTTCATCGACGTCGAAATGCACCCGCGCAACCCCGACGTGCTCTTCGCCGCCAGCTGGGAGCGCTACCGGACGCCGTATTCGCTCAAGAGCGGTGGCCCCGGTTCGGGACTCTGGAAGACCACCGATGGCGGGGCCACGTGGACCGAGGTCAAGGGTGGCAACTTCCCCGCCGGCATCAAGGGGCGCATTCGTGTGCGCTTCGCGCCGAGCAATCCCGACTATGTGTACGCCATGGTCGAGGCCGCCGACGCGGCCGAGGGGGTCAACTACACACCCTCGCGCGCACCCAAGGACAACGGCCTCTGGCGCTCCACCGATGGCGGCGCCACGTGGACGCACATGAACCGCGCGAACACGCGCCCGTTCTACTACTCGCTGCTCGAAGTCGATCCGAAGAATCCCGAGCGCGTGTACTTCTCGAGCACGCAGCTGCAGGTGTCCGACGATGGTGGTCGCACGTCGCGCAACGGCGCGCAGTCGGTGCACGTGGACGACCACGGCCTCTGGATCGACCCGAATGATCCGCAGCGCTGGTTCCTCGCCAACGACGGTGGCGTGGCCATCACGTTCGACGGGGGCGGCAACTTCCTGCAGCCGCAGAATCTGTCGATCGCGCAGTTTTACGAGGTGAGCTTCGACATGGCCGTCCCGTACAACATCTGCGGCGGCGCGCAGGACAATGGCACGTGGTGCGGCCCGAGTCGTCGTCGCAGCGGGACGACGTCGCTCGGCTACTGGTTCACCTCGACCTGCGGACGGGGGAACGGGCGTCGCTCCGCAAGCCGGGGTGGCAGGAGCGCTACCAGTGGTGGGAGGACAGCATCGCCGTGGTCCGCGGCGATCCGCTCACGCCGGCATCGCGCGAGACGGACCGTCGCATCGCGGCGCTGCGCGCACAGCAGGCGAAGGACTCGGCGGACATGATCATCTACTTCGCCGGCAACAAGGTCATGAAGTCGGCCAAGCGCGGTGATGAGCTGCAGGTGATCTCGGGCGATCTGTCGAAGAACCTGCTCGCGAAGATCGACACCTCGCTTCGCCTTACCGGTGGCGTCACGCTCGACGCGACCGGCGCGGAAACCTACGGAACGGTGACCTCGCTCACCGAGAGCCCGCGCAAGCCGGGGCTGCTCATCGCGGGCACCGACGACGGCAATGTGTGGAAGACGTCCAACGATGGCGCCACATGGGAAAACCTCACGCCGCGCTTCGCCGGGTTGCTGCCCAACAACGGTGAAGTGTATGTCGCACGCGTCGAAGCATCCTCGCACGACACGAGCACCTTCTACGTGGCGTTCGACAATCATCGGTGGGGCGATTTCAAGCCGTATCTGTTCATGACGACCGATGGGGGCCGGAGCTTCCGCTCCATCGTGGCCAACCTGCCGGCTGACGGTCCCGGCGATCACCTGCACGTGATTCGCGAAGATCCGACCAACCGCAACCTGCTCTTCGTGGGCTCATCGATTGGCGTGTACGCGTCGATCGACCGCGGCGCGACATGGTCGCGCTTCATGGCGGGCCTGCCGAGCGTGCCGGTGTACGATCTCAAGATCCATCCGCGCGATGGCGAACTGATCGCCGCGACGCACGGTCGTGGCTTCTGGATTGCCGACATCACGCCACTGCAGCAGATGTCAGGCGTGGTCGCGTCGGCGCGCGCGCACCTGTTCGCGCCCAAGCCGGCGTGGCTGTGGGCGGAAGGGCCGCTGCTCGGTGCGAGCGGCAACGGCAATGCGCAGGGCTTCTTCACGACGCCCAATCCGGCGTACGGGGCGGCCATCACCTATCGCGTCGGAACGGGCGTGACCGGGCAGGCCCGCATCAGCATCGTCGACGCCGTCGGCGATACGGTGGCCCGACTCAGCGGTCCCACGCGACCGGGCGTCCACACCGTGCTCTGGAACTACGGCGTGCAGCGGCGCGCCGTCGCGCAGCCGCTCGGACCAGCGGCACGCCGTGACAGCGTGCTGCGCGCGGTGCGCGCCCCGAAGGTGCTCGACTCGCTCGCCGCCGCGAAGTACGACAGCGCCGCACTCGCAACCGCACGCACGCTCTTGCTGGGTGGCGGCGCGGGCGCAGGCCCGGGCGGCGGATTCGGTGGCGGTGGTGGTGGAGGTGGCGGCGGTGGTACGACTGTGCAGTGCGAACGTCCGCTCGTGCAGAGCGATCCGTTCTGCGCGCGCCCGGGCGAATCCGCGCAGGCGCGCCCCGGCCTCGCGCCCGAGCCGGCCGGCGGTGGCGGCCGCGGTGGACAGGGCGGCCTCACGCCCGAAGTGCGACGCATCTTCGATCTGGTCGGCATCGCGCCGGCCGGCGGCGGTGGCGGTGGCGGTCGCGGTGGCTTCGGCGGCTTTGGCGGCGGCGCCTCGGCCGAGACGGGCGACTACGGCGTCGTCCTGCGCGTCGGCGATCAGGTGTTCACCCAGAAGCTGCGCGTGGTCGACGCCGGACTCTCCGGGTGGATCCGGATGTACGGCGGCGGGCGTGAGTAGACGCTCGGTCGCCTGAACGGCGCCGCGGGTCACCGCAGAACGCGGGGGGATGCACGGGTACAGCACATCCGCTGTACAACGCGCATCCCCCCGCGTTACGCTTGGGCGTACGACGGTCGAGACATTCGTCTCGTCCAGTGCACCGTCCCAGCCCTCCTGCGAGCTGCCATGCAACGTCGTGACGTGATTCGCTCTCTGGCACTCGCCGTGACGGCAGGTGCACTGCCCCGCGAGTTGCTCGCGCTCGGTCGACCCGGCACCGATCCGACGCGTGACGGTGACGAGGCCTTCGATCTCTGGCGCGATGTCACCCCTGCGGCGCCGCGCGCGCTCTCGGCCGAGCAGCTCGCGCTGGTGGGCGCCATTGGCGACGTCATTCTCCCGCGCACCGACTCGCCGTCCGCCTCCGATGTGGGCGTCCCCGCCTTTGTCGACGTGATTGCGACCGGCTACTACAGCGAACAGGAACGCCGCGAGTTCCTCGACGGACTCGACGCGATCGAAGCGATGGCGCAGCGCGCACACGCACGATCGCTCGTCGCACTCGGCGAGGCCGATCGCCTTGCGCTCGTTGACCGACTCGATCGCGCATCGCCTCGCACCACGCCCGCCGAGCGCGCGTATGGACGACTCAAGGGACTGGTGATGCACGGGTGGTACACCAGTGAGCGAGTCCAGCAGCAGGTCGTGCGCACCCAGCTCTTCTTCGGCAGCTTCGTGGGCGATGCGCCCCATGTCGTGCCGCCCTTTGCGGGAGCGGCCCGATGATCCGACGTCGACAGGTGTTTGATGCGATCGTCGTGGGCTCGGGGATCAGCGGCGGCTGGGCGGCCAAGGAGCTCACCGAGCGCGGTCTGCGCACACTCGTGCTCGAAGCGGGTGGCCCGGTGGATCCGGCGCGAGACTACGTCGAACACGTGCAGCCGTACCAGATGCCGTTCCGTGGCTATGGTGATCGACCGGCCATGGCGCGCGAACAACCAGTGCAGCGCGAGTGCTACGCGTGCGATGAAGTCGGGCGCAAGTTCTTCGTGAACGATGTGCAGAACCCCTACACCAATCCGGACGACGCACCGTTCAAGTGGTTCCGCGGACGCCAGGTGGGCGGACGCAGCATCACGTGGGGCCGTCAGGTGTATCGCTGGAGCGATCTCGACTTCGAGGCGAACCTGCGCGACGGGCACGGCATCGACTGGCCCATTCGCTACGCCGACATCGCGCCGTGGTACAGTCACGTCGAGCGCTTCATCGGAGTGACGGGTGCGCCCGAAGGCCTGTCGCAGCTCCCCGATGGCGAGTTCCTCCCGCCGATGGCCATGACCGTCGTCGAGCGCGAGGCGCGCGAGCGCATCATGCGCGCCTTCGGCGGACAACGGGTGATGACGATCGGCCGCGCCGCGATCCTCACGCAAAACCACAACGGTCGAGCGGCCTGTCACTACTGCGGTCCGTGTGAACGCGGCTGCGTGACACATTCATACTTCAACAGCATCGGCTCGACCCTGCCGGCCGCCCAGCGCACGGGGCGCCTCACGCTGCGCCCGCACAGCGTGGTCTCCGAAGTGCTGCTGCACGCGGACGGACGACGTGCGCGTGGCGTGCGCGTGATCGACGCGCAAACGAAGGAGTCGATCGACTTCGAAGCGCGCATCGTGTTCCTCTGCGCGTCCGCGATCGAGTCGGTGCGTCTGCTGCTCAACAGCGCGTCGACGCAGTTCCCCGAGGGCGTGGCCAACTCGAGCGGTGTGCTTGGCCGCTACGTGATGGACCATCACTATGGCTCGGGCGCGAGCGGTGTCATGCCGGGCCATCTCGACAAGCGCACGCTGGGTCGTCGTCCGAACGGCATCTACGTGGCACGCTTCCGCAACGTGCACGAGGCGTCGAAGGACTTCGTGCGTGGCTACGGCATGCAGGGTGGCTCGGGACGCGCGGGCTGGGGACGCAACAGCAGCGCACCGGGGCTCGGTGCGGAGTTCAAGCACACCATGCTGCACGACCTCGGCCCGTGGACCATCAACGTGGGCGGGTGGGGCGAGACGTTGCCCGTGGCCGACAATCGCATCACGCTCGACCCCACGGTGCGCGATGCATGGGGCGTACCAGCCGCGCGCATCAACGTGCGCTGGGGTGAAAATGAACGCGCCATGCAGCGCGACATCGTGGCGAGCGCCGTCGAGTTGCTCGAAGCGGCGGGCGCCAGCAATGTGCGGCCCTATGGCCAGATGCAGCCGCCGGGACACTGCATTCACGAGATGGGCGGCGCGCGCATGGGGCGCTCGTCGAAGGACTCGGTGCTCAATGGCTGGAATCAGGCGTGGGATGTGCCCAACCTGTTCATCACCGATGGTGCCTGCATGACGAGCTCGGCGTG
>JALOPN010000028.1 GCA_025453875.1 Gemmatimonadaceae bacterium
GCCACGTGCTGTATCACATGGAAGTTGGCATGTTTCGCGAAGTGCGCGTGAGCAAAGCGGCGAGCGGACACGAGGGACATCATGATGCCGTCTGATCGCGTCGCTCAGTTCTTCGCCACTCCCTTGCTCGTCGCCGCATTGGTGATGACGAGCAGCGGCGCATTGGCTGCGCAAGTTGTCGATACGCTACCTCATTCGAGCGCGCACAACATGTCGTGGGGGCGAGAGACGTTCGTGCTCTCCGAAGTGCTGGAGTATGCGCCCTCCGGCGTGAATCGCCCCCTGAACTACGACCTGCTGGCGTGGACCGGAGGCGCGGTGAAGCGTCTTTGGGCGAAGGCCGACGGAGGCATCGCAACACTCGGCGGGGGCGTACATGGCGAGTACCAGTTGCTGTACGGTCGACTCGTCTCGCCGTGGTGGGATGCGCAGATCGGCGTGCGCGTGGACCAGGCGAATGAAGACGGCCGCGCCGCCACACGCGTGGGCGCGGTCGCGGGCTTGCAAGGTTTGGCACCCGGCTGGTTCGAAGTGGAGCCGTCCATGTTCGTGACAACGGACGGCAATGTGTCGCTTGATCTTACCGTCTCGTACGACCTGTACCTCACGCAGCGGCTGGTGTTGCAGCCCCGCCTCGAGTCCGCGGTGTCACTGCGCGATGACGTGGAGTTCGGTATCGGGCAAGGACTCAGCAGCACCTCGTTCGGTTTGCGAACGCGCATTGAGCTACGCCGCGAGTTTGCGCCGTACATCGGTGTGGTGTGGGACCGGAGTTATGGACGCACGGCACAGTTCGCGCGGGAGTCGGGTGCGGCGGCTGGCGAAGCGCGACTGGTAGCAGGCCTTAGGCTCTGGCGATAACACGTGCCGGCGAGATCGCCGAGCACAGCAGCGCACCCTGACGTACGGAAGGCGGGCGATGCACGGGAACCACGGGGAAGCAGGAAAACACGACGGGCACGAAACCGCTCGCCACTACGGCGCAGGGCACGGAGCCGAGACGCACGGCGCTGAGCCTGACGGGGCCGCTCCTCACGGAGCCGAGCCGCACCGCGCTGAACCACACGGCGCCGGGCCGCACGGCGCCGAAGCGCACGGGTCCGGCGGTCACGACAAGCACGCGGGCCACAGCCCGGGGATGTTCCGCGACCGCTTTTGGCTTTCGCTGCTACTGACGGTGCCAGTCGTCATCTGGTCCGCGCACATCGAGCAATTGCTCGGCTACACGGCGCCCGTGTTTCCGTTCTCCGCGCGCATCCCTGCCGCCCTCGGTACGCTGGTTTTTCTTTACGGCGGCCTCGTGTTTCTCCGATCCGCCGCCGGCGAACTGCGCGCGCGACAGCCAGGGATGATGACGCTGATCTCGCTGGCCATCACGGTGGCGTTCGTGTTCTCCTGGGTGGTCGAACTTGGAGTGCTGCGAGCCGAAGCATTGTGGTGGGAGCTGGCGACTCTGGTGACCATCATGCTGCTCGGGCACTGGATCGAAATGCGCTCGATCCAGCAGGCACAGGGCGCGCTGAAGGAGTTGGCGAAGCTCCTGCCCGATGAGGCCACGCGCATTACGAGTAGCGGGACAGAGACCGTCGCGGTGAGCGAGTTACGCGAGGGTGACAAGCTGCTCATCCGTCCCGGTGAACGCGTGCCGGCCGACGGTACAATCGTGCGCGGCTCGAGCACGTTGGATGAAGCGATGATTACCGGCGAGTCACGACCGGTGGAACGTGGCGTCGATGACGAAGTGATCGCGGCCACCATCAACGGCGATGGAGTGCTCGAGATCGCGGTGACGGGGACCGGCGAGACGACGAAGCTGTCGGGCATCATGCGACTGGTCGCCGAGGCGCAGTCGTCCAAGTCCCGCGCGCAGCTACTGGCGGATCGCGCGGCGCGTATGCTGACCTGGGTGGCCATCGGTTCCGCGCTCGTCACGCTCGTCGCGTGGCTGGCCGTTGGCGCCACCATTGACGTCGCCATCGTGCGCGTGGTGACGGTGCTGGTGATCGCCTGCCCGCACGCACTGGGGCTCGCCGTGCCACTTGTGGTCGCCATTTCCACTGCAATCGGCGCGCGGCACGGACTGCTCGTACGAGACCGACGCGGGTTGGAGGAAGCGCGAAAACTCGATACGGTGGTATTCGACAAGACGGGCACGCTGACGCTTGGCGAGTTCCGCATCGTCGCGCTGGCCATGGCCGAGGGTGTGACACGAGAGCAGGTGCTGCGGCTCGCCGCAGGGGTGGAGTCGCAGTCTGAGCATCCCATCGCGCGAGGAATCATTCGTACGGCGAGTGAAGAAGGAATCGAGATGCCTACCGTGTCTGACGCGCGCGGGCTGCCCGGGCGTGGGGTGGCAGCGACCATCGAAGGCGTAACGTATGAGATGGGCGGACCGGCGCTTCTCGAGGAGCGCTCCGCAGATATCCCGGCCTTACTGACGGCAACGGTGTCGGAGGCCAAGAAGAGCCCGCACTGGCCATCGCCGACGCGATCCGCCCGGAGAGTCACGAGGCCATTCGCTCGTTGCACGCGCTCGGCGTGCAAGTGACCATGATGACAGGCGACGCGCGCGAGGTGGCGAAGGCCGTCGCCGCCGAGTTGGGGATCGATGATGTGCTCGCGCAGGTGCTGCCCGAGGACAAGGCGCGACATGTGCGCGAGATCCAGGAATCCGGGCGACGCGTCGCGATGGTTGGCGACGGCGTGAACGATGCACCGGCACTGGCCACGGCTGACGTGGGCATTGCGATTGGTGCAGGTACGGACGTCGCGGTCGAAGCCGGTCACATCGTGCTGGTTCGATCCGACCCACGAGATATTCCGCGCATCATCACGCTGTCGCGCGCGACGTACCGCAAGATGGTTCAGAATTTGTGGTGGGCGGCGGGCTACAACATTGTGGCCATCCCACTGGCCGCGGGTGTGTTGGCGCCGTGGGGCGTTGTGCTCACGCCGGCGCTGGGTGCGGTGCTGATGTCCGCGAGCACGGTCGTGGTGGCCATCAATGCGCAGTTGCTGAAGCGGACACCGCTCTGACATCACCTCGTCACTGATCTAGCGTCTGTGCGCGACGGGCGGGCGTGGTGAGACCGAGCACACAGGACTTTTGATCCGGTGCACTGTTGGGGCAGCGAGTGGGCGAGACGGTCCCTTACCCGTACCGGATAGCGGATAACTCGCTCATCGCATCGGGCCCGGTAGGCTGGCCCGTAAAGAGTAGCGCTTTCGGTCGCTCTTCGCTCCCGAGACGACTTCGCGTGTCTTGCCTCGCAAGCGTCTTGATCGGAGGATGTCGTGAGTGGGAACTTGCCGCGACGCCATTAACACGGGGCCGACGAGCTAGGTCCGTCGGGATGAGCTGCGCAGATCGTGCCGCGGTCGATGGCCTGCACCAAACGCGGCCTTCCGGAGCTCGCGTTGCGCGTCACGGATGATCGACCAGGATGACTGGAGAAAGAACACGGCGATCACCACCGCTACGACGAGGTCGGGCCACGGCGTCGCGGTCCATGCGACCAGCGCGGCCGCGATCACGACCGCCACGTTCGCGAAGGCGTCATTGCGGGAGAAGAGCCAGATGGCGCGAGCCCCTGCATCTCCTCCCTTGCGATGGGGCATCAGCACTGCCACGGATGCCACGTTGACGACCAGAGCGATCAGCCCGAACAGCCCCATGAGCTCCGCTTCGGGCTGCTGCTGCACGACGACCCGGTACGCCGTCGCGATGAGAACCGAGGCACCAAGCAGCCCGAGAAACACGCCCTGCACCAAGGCGACCCGCGCGCGCCAGACGAGCGGCCATGCCAGCGCGATCAGCCCGACGAACGAGATCAGGCCGTCACCCAGAAAGTCGAGCGCGTCGGCCTTCAGCGCCTGCGACCCCGAGAGAAACCCACCCCCCGCCTCGACGATGCCGTAGCCGACATTCAGGAGCACCACAATCCAGAGCGCCCGCCGGTAACCGGGCGCGACGGGCGCTGGCCCCGCACCCCCTGAGCCCTCGGCGGCTCCGAGCCGGTCGAGCTGGTACCCCATCGCGCCAACGGCTCGCTCTATATCGGGCAGCACAGGCTCATTCGCCTCCGCGGTCATGATCCCCGACGTAATGGACACTTCCACCGCGGCGACGCCGGCGATCCGCTGCACCGCCTCGGTGATCTCCGCCGCGTCGTGTGCGCAGTCCATTCCCGTGACACGATACCGCGCGACGACCGCGCCAGCCGTTGCGGCGTCACCGGGCTCTACCACTGGAGCCGCATCCTGTTGACGCCCACGACGTCGAGACTGATCTGGGGTTTCTGACCGAGCGGACGGACGGCACGAGTTGCTCGTCGCACGTTGGTGGCGCGATAGCGCGCGGGATGCGCTGCAAGTTGTGCCGCGCGCGTCATGACCCTCATTCCCCGACTTCCTCAATGTGGCCAAGGCCTTCGGCCACGAGTTGGGCCACATGTGCATCATCTAGTGAGTAGTAGGCGATTTTCCCAACCTTGCGGAACCGGACCACTCGGAGCTGCCGAAGCGTCCGGAGCGAGTGCGAGACGGCCGACTCCGAGACGTCCACCAGCGTTGCGAGATCACACACGCAGAGCTCCTCCTGCGCTAACGCCGACACGATTCGGAGCCGCGTCGGGTCGCCGAGCGCCTTAAAGGTCTCGGCGAGCGCCAGCAGGGTCGCACCGGTGGGCGCCGTCTCTCGTACACGCGCCAGCTTGTCCTGATCGACGCAATTCACTTCGCACCGGTCAGCCGTCGAGAGGTCGATGGTGGGCTCCGTCAGCCCCATCACCGTTGCTCCAGCCGACAGGCGGCGTCTGGGTTGCGTGCGTGTCATCGTGCTCCTAAGTTAGCTGAACGACTGAACGTGCGTTCATGCGTTCGTTCAGAATAGGAGCGATCCAGATGCTCCGCAACGGGTGACGCCAGATCGGCGCCGGATCGCGTACCTCGTGTCGGCCGTCGGCCCATCGCTCCGTATTCACGTTTTTCGGTACCGCATGCTTCGCTCGCTCCGCCGTTGCACACTCGCACCCACGCTGCGCCGCCTCATGGCGGTGCTGCTGGCGTTCTGCGTGTCTGTCGCATTCGCGGAGCCGATGATCGTTGATAGCTGCGACGCGGATGCGCGGCTCTCGGAGACGTCCTCGGTGGTCGCGGGCATGGGGTCGACCGGGACGCTGGCCGTCGGCGCTGCGCCAGCGTCGCCAACCGATCCGACAGGCACACCGCAGCATGCGTTCCACCTCTGCCACTGCGCTCACGCGCACGGGAGCACGCTGACCGCCCGACAAGACGTCGCAGAGCGCGTGCAACTCGTGGTGGTCGTGCTCGCGGGGCGCTCCGACCGTCGCCCGCCGAGCGTCTTTCAGGAGCCCCAGCTCCGCCCTCCTCGAGTGCTGGGCGCCGCTTAACCGCGCCAGCTCTCGCCGCGCCCATGTAGCGCCCTCGTAGCGAACTGCTGACGCGACACCGCGTCCGGCCGCCCCCGTGCCCATTGCACGTGGCCGGTGGCCTCGCTCCTTCGAGGATCTCATGACAATTGCTCGAACTGACGACAACGTCTGTGTCGTCGACCCTGCTTACGGGAGATCCCATGACGCGTCCTCACAGATGCGGCACGGGCTGCCTCGCTCGACCACGATAGCCCTCGCGCTGACGGTCGGACTGATCTCGATCACTGCTGGCGCACCCGGACTTGGCGCACAGAAGAGTCAAGACTCGATGAGCGTGCGCACCGCACAGGACAGCGCGCGGGTCAGTCGCGTGCTCGAACGCCTGCGCGACGGTGCACAGCGCGGAAGTCCGACCCTTCGTGCGGCGCAGGCAAAAGTGGATCTCGCGACCGCACAGGCAGCGGCGGCCGGCGCAATGGCCCCCGCCTTTCTCACGGCGGGCCTCTCCGAAGCGCCGGCCCGCAACATCGACCAGGGCAACTTCAGGCTTGAGGTCGGGCGCGATCTGATGACCGGGCCGCGACGTCGCGCCGAGCGCGCGCTGGCCGACGTGGAGGTGCAAGCCGCCGCTATCGCGCTCTCCCTCGAACAACGCCGACTCGATGGCGTCGTGTTGCGTGACGCGATGCGCACTGCCGGTGCACGCCGGATCGCGCTGCGCTTGGCCGCCGAAGACCAGCTCCTCGTTGGTATCGAGGAAGGGGTGCGTGGACGCTTCGGTGTGGGCGAGGCGCGCTATGTCGACGTACTGCGCGTGCGGACCGAGCGGCTCCGTGTCCAGAGTGATCGGAGTACCACGCTCGCGGAGGAGCGCGGAGCGCGGGCCAGCCTCGCGGCATCCCTAGCCGGTGCGGAAGAGGAAGTATCGCTCGACGCGCTCATCGACACCTTGGCGAGCGACGGGGGGGCCGACGCATGGCGGGCCATCCTGCCGGAGCTGCCGTCGCTCGACGCCTTGATGGCACTGACGGAACCGGCGCGGCTTGCGGCGGTGGGCGCCGCCCGCACGACAGCGGCGCGTGCGCTCCTTCTGTCGGAGCAGCGGCCTCAGATCAACGCCTATGCCGGTATTCAGCGCATCGGTCAGGCGAACAACGGGCCGACGCTGGGCCCATCGTTCGGTGTCACGGTGTCATTGCCGTTTACGGCGGCGCGGGGCAATCGACTCGCACTCGCTGCGGCCACGCAAGGCATCACCACGGGCGAGGTCGTGCGGGACGCCGAGTTGGTGGAGACGCGCGCTCGACTCGTCGCGGCGCGCGAACGCTACAGCGCTGCGCGTGTCCGCCTCGAAGTGTTTGATGTAGCGCTGCTACGCGGCGCGCGCGACGAACGCGAGAGCGCGCTGGCCGCATACCGCACGGGAGGCTTGTCCCTCCTTGAGTTACTCGACTTCGAGCGCGCGTTGTCGCGCGCCGAGGTCGAGCGCATTCACGCACTGGTCGACGCGGCGGACGCGTGGGCCGACCTCCTTGGCGCTGACGAGCGCAGCGACACTCATGCCCTTTCTCCGTCCGACGGACGCTGACCGATGACCACTCTAGTGCTAGATCCCTACTCGAGTCGTGCGCCACGCATCCGCGCCGGCACAGGACTTTCGAAACTGCTGTTTAGGCACGCGCTCTTGCTATCGCTCGCGCTCACGGCCGCATGCGGTGACGAGAACGCAACGCCGGCGACACGCACCGATGCGCTAGCGAGCGGCGACACGTCGTCGCGCGAAGCCGGCGTGACCGAAAGCGGCGAGGCGCATGAGGACGAACACGCCGAGTCCGACAACGTGACCTTGTCCGAAGCGGCGTTCCGCACCGCACAAATCGAAGTGGAGCCGGTGGCGACGGCCCCGGCGGTTGGAGAGGGCCTCGAGGTGCCCGGGCAGGTAGAACTCGATCCACGCCGGGTGGCACTCGTGTCCTCGCGTATCGCCGGTCGCCTCGAGCGGCTGTCGGTGGTCGAAGGTGACCGAGTGCGCGCCGGTCAATCGGTGGGCGCGTTGTTCAGCCCGGACTACCTCACGGCGCAAGTCGATCTGGCGCAAGCGACGCGTCGCGTGGGAACGCTCGCCGGGACGACGGACGAGACAGGCGCTCGCGCACTGGCCGACGCCGCGCGTCGTCGCCTGCGCCTACTGGGGGCGAGCGACGCGGAGATCGACCGCGCCGAAGCTGGCGGCGAGCCAGCAAGTACGATGTCTCTCCGATCACCCATCGGCGGCAGTGTCATCGAGGCGCACGTGTTGCCTGGCGCAGCGGTCGAGGCGGGCGCGCCCGTCTTCACCGTCGCAGATCTCTCGGTGATCGACGTCGTGGCGGAAGTTCCCGAGCGCAACCTCCCGCTGCTCCGCACCGGACAGCGTGCCACCGTCAGCATCGCCGCGTATCCGGACATGCGGTTCGAGGGACGCGTGGAGCGGCTGCGCGACGCGCTCAACGCCGAAACGCGAACACTGCGCGCGGTCATCCATGTCCCCAATAGCAGCCGGCGCTTACGCCCGGGCATGTTCGCCACGGTGCGGCTCGATATACCGACGTCGACCACCGTGCGTGAAGGAGTGACAAGCACGCTCACGATCCCAGAAAGTGCCATCGTCACGGACGGGGAGCGGCGGTTCGTGTTCGTCGAGACCGGGCCGCGTGCGTACGAGCGACGTGAGGTACGCACGACACCGCTGTCGTCACCCGGCTCCGCAACACAACGCATCGCGCGGGTGATTGTACAGGATGGGCTTCGTGCGGGCGAGCGCGTAGTGGTCCGGGGTGCGTTTACGCTCAAGAGCGAGCTCGCCAAGGCGTCGTTGAGCGATGAGCACTGAGATGCGCTCTGACCCATCAACCCCAAACAACCCCGCCGACGTACCTGACGGTGCCGTCGAGCGACTGGTGGCGTGGTCGATCCGGCACCGCCTGACCGTGCTCGGCCTGGTAGTGGCCGTCGCCGCCGCAGGTCTGTGGGCTTTGCGTACGCTTCGTGTCGATGCCTTCCCGGATCTCACCGATGCGCAGGTTCAGGTGCTCATCGAGGCGCCTGGACTGTCGCCGGTGGAAGTCGAGCGCCTGACCACCTTCCCCATCGAAGTCGCGATGAACGGACTCCCGGACGTCACGCTCGTCCGGTCAGTGAGCAAGTACGGCTTTGCAGCCGTGACCGTGGTCTTCGAGGATGGCGTCGACATTCAGCGTGCCCGCACGTTAGTGAACGAACGGCTGCAAGGGGTGCGTGAGGCGCTGCCGCCCGGTGCCGATGCGACACTCGGTCCGCTGTCGGCGGCAAACAGCGAGATTTACATGTACACCGTCGAGTACGCGGATTCCGTGAAGGCGGGGGACACGCTCGACATGCGGGCGCTGCGCACATTGCAGGATCGCGTCATCCGTCCTCAGCTCCGAACGGTCGCCGGCGTGACGGAGGTGAACAGCTTCGGGGGCGAGGTTCGACAGGCGCAGGTGATCGTCCGCCCCGAGCGCCTCGTGAGCTTCGGCCTCACTCTGCACGACGTGGTGGAAGCGGTGGAGTCGAACAATGCTGTCGCCGCGGGGGGCTATCTGGAGCACCTCGACGAGCAATACATCCTTCGAGGGTTGGGCGCGGCCGCCACCCTGGACGATCTCCGCCAGACCGTGATCCGAGCGAGTAGTGCAGGCGTGCCCGTACTGATCGGTGACGTGGCCGATGTGCGCTACGGTGCGGAGCTGCGACAGGGAGCCGTGTCCCATGACGGTCGCGGCGAAGTCGTGAGCGGCATCGTGATGATGCTCCGCGGAGAGAACGGGCGCGAGGTGGTGCAGCGCGTCCGTGACCGCGTGGACGACATCAATCGTTCGCTGCCGCCCGGCATCAGGGTGATCCCGTACTACGACCAAACTGACCTGGTGGCGGGAACGCTCCGCACCGTGCGCACGAACCTCGTCGAGGGCGGACTGCTCGTGATCGCGGTGCTGCTGCTCTTCCTCGGCAACGTGCGCGCGGCGCTGTTGGTGGCGGCCACCATTCCGCTGTCGCTGCTGTGCGCGTTTCTCGGGATGCGTTGGCTTGGGCTCTCGGCAAACCTGATGAGCCTGGGCGCCATCGACTTCGGCATGATTGTCGACGGCGCCGTGGTCATGACCGAGCACTTTGTACGCACACTGCACGGCGACGAAGAGAAGGGAAAACTGCCCACCTCGAGCGACGGGATCGCCGTACGGCTGGTCGCCGCCGCGCGCGAGGTGGCGCGTCCGATTGCCTTCGGCGTGCTCATCATCATGCTGGTCTACGTGCCGATCCTGAGCCTGCAGGGCCTCGAGGCGCGCATGTTTCGCCCCATGGCGATCACGGTCGCCATTGCACTGTTTGGTAGCCTGCTGCTGGCCCTGTGCTTCATCCCGGCCGCGAGCACCTGGGTGTTTCGACGGGGCGCTCGCGAGTCGAAGCTCGCGCAGCGCGTGGAGCACCGATTGGACACGTGGTACGCTCGCACGCTTGGTGCGGTGGCGTCCCGGCCCGCGGTGACAGTGCTGACCGCGCTCGCGATCTTGGTCGCCACGGTCTTCGTCGTCCCGCGACTTGGTACAGAGTTCCTTCCACAGCTCGACGAAGGATCGCTGCTCATCGCCGCCACCAAGGACCCCACGATCTCGCTCACGCGCTCCGTCGCAATGCAAACGGAGCTTGAGCGCACTGTGCTCATGTCGCCTGAAGTAACAACGGTCGTGAGCCGCGTAGGCCGCGCGGAGATCGGCAGCGATCCGATGGGCGTCAACCAAGCCGACATCTTTGTGATGCTGAAGCCGCGCGACCAATGGCGCCCCGGGCTCACGAAGGACTCGCTTGAACACGAGATCACCGAACGCCTCGAGGATCGCATCCCGGGCATCGCTATCGGCATGACGCAACCGATGCAGATGCGACTCGACGAGCTGGTGTCGGGTGTGCGAGCGGATCTGGCCGTCAAAATCTTTGGCGACGATCCCATCGTGACACGCGCGGTTGCCGAACAGGTCGCAGCCGTGGTACGCAGCGTATCGGGCGCGGACGAAGTGCAGATCGAACAGACCGCTGGTCAGGGCTACCTGAACGTGCGGCTCGACCGCGCCGCTATGGCGCGCTTCGGCATCCCGGTGACCGAAGTGCAGGAGGCTCTGGAGACCGCCGTCGGGGGCCGTCCCGTCTCGCAGCTCGTCGAGGGCAGCTACGCCGTTGATGTTGCGGTCTACTACCCGGAGGCCCTGCGCACCTCGCCCGAGGCCATCGGCGCGATCACCGTGCCAGCTCCGGTTGGCGGGGCCTCCGGCAGTGCACGCATCGCGCTCTCCCAGATCACCGACATCCGGCTCGAGAACGGCCCGGTCCAAGTGAGTCGCGAGCGCGCGCAACGCTTCACGCTCGTGCAGTCGAACGTGGCTGGGCGCGACCTGGGCGGATTCGCCGCGGACGTGCGCCGGGCCGTGGAGTCTGGGGTTCAGGTCCCGCCAGCAGTGTTCGTGACCTATGGGGGCGCGTTCGAGAACCAGCAGCGTGCGATGGCGCGCCTGCAGGTCGTCGTGCCGCTCTCGATCCTTCTGATCGCGCTGCTGCTGTGGGCGTCGTTGCGATCCTGGTGGCTCGCGGGGCTGGTGCTGGTGAACTTGCCGTTCGCCGCCGTCGGCGGGGTGCTCGCCCTCTGGATGCGCGGGCTTCACCTCTCAGTGTCCGCCAGCATTGGCTTCATCGCGCTCTTCGGCGTCGCCGTGCTCAATGGCCTTGTGCTCCTCACCACGGTGCAACGAGCACGAGCCCGCGGCGCCTCACCATTTGATGCCGCGTTAGGCGGTGCCCGCGAGCGCCTGAGGCCAGTGCTGATGACCGCCCTGGTCGCGAGTCTTGGCTTCGTGCCGGTTGCATTGTCCCACGGCACCGGCGCGGAGGTCCAGCGTCCGCTTGCCACCGTGGTCATCGGCGGCCTCGTCACGTCGACGCTGCTCACCCTCCTGGTGTTACCAACGCTGTATGCGTGGATCGAACAATGGCGGACGCGCCGTGCGACGCGCCGCACGGAGCGCGCCGCCGATACAAACCTTCCACTCACCGGACTTCCCACATGAGCGACGACGTCAGAGGTTCCGCGTCGCAGGCATCTCCTCAGCCGGGGCACCTGCGCTATCCGCTGCGTGGCCTTGCCAGCGAGGGTGCCGAGCGCGCCGTGCGACACGCGTTGGAAGGCCTTCCCGGTATCCTGGACATCAAGGTGTGGATCGGGATGGCGGTCGCGGAGGTCCTGTTCGACGAGACCCTGGTCAGCGCCGATGACGTTCGCGCACGACTAGAGCTCGCGGGTCGCCGGCTGCCGAACGGCGCGGAGCACGAAGCGCCATGACCGCGGTCCGCTTTCTGGGCTCGCGCACACAGCACACCGTTGCCGTGTTGCGTTGCGCCCGCAGACAAGGCACGCGGCGTGGTGCTTCACCTCTACTGAGCTCACGATGAAGCGAACCACACGGCTTGACCTTCCGCTTTTACTCCCTGACGTGTCGGACCTTCGCGATGCGTGCATCACTCGGCTCACGTCCGTGATGCGCGCGCAGCCCGGTGTGGCACGGGCGCACGTGCTCGACGTCGGGGAAAAAGAACCCGAGGCGGCGACGGCCGTCACGAGTCCCGTGCTGTGCCTCCACTACGACGCCGAACGCATCACGCTCGCGGACGTTGAGGCTCTCGCTCGTGTGACGGGAGCGTCGATCAGCGAGCAGTTCGCCCATGCACTTGTGCCAATCCATGCGGTCGCGACCGAAGATGACGGAACGCGGATCGAAGCGATGCTTCGCGCAGCACCCGGGGTGACGGCCGCCGCGGTGAGCTTGGCAGCGCAGGTGGCCCGCGTGGAGTTCGACCGCCGCGTTACCTCTCGCGCGCAGATCGATACCGTTCTGCGCGAGGCGTTCGCGCGTCCCGATTCGGCAGTGCACGACGACAGAGTGTCCGCAGCGGTGACCACCGCTCCCGAGGAGCACACCCTCGATGATGGGCACGGGCATGATGAGTCGGCGGAGCGAGGGCGGATTCCCGACGCGCCCCGTGGCTGGTACGGGCGTAACCGCGAGCTCGCGTGGAGCTTGATGTCCGGCATTCTGCTGCTGGCAGGCTGGCTGGTGGAGCGAGGGGTCGAGGGGGCGCCGTGGATGGCTATCGCGCTCTTCGTCGGCGCCTACGTGTTTGGCGCCCGCGACAACGTGGGGCATTTCCTCGCTGATCTCCGGCGCGGCAAGTTCCACTTCAACATCGACTTGCTGATGGTCGTGGCGGCCGCCGGTGCGGCGGCCCTCGGCGAGTGGGCCGAGGGTGCGCTGCTGCTGTTCCTGTTCAGCCTAGGCCACGCGCTCGAACACTATGCATTGGGCCGGGCGCGGAACGCCATCACCGCGCTTGCCGAACTAGCGCCGTCGCGGGCCACCGTGCTCCGCACGGACAACGGCGTTCGACGGGAGGAAGTGGTAGGGATCGAGGCCGTGCGGCCAGGCGATGTGGTCGTGGTGAAGCCCGCGGAGCGTATCCCCGTGGACGGCACGGTGCAGGAAGGCCGATCCGGTGTGAACCAGGCGCCCATCACCGGCGAGAGCGTGCCCGTAGACAAAGCTCCCGGCGATCCGGTGTTTGCCGGGAGTGTGAACGGCGAGGGCGCCCTGGTCATCGACGTCACGGTGGCCGTGGGGGACCGGACGCTGGATCGCGTGATCAAGCTGGTGTCCGAAGCGCAGACGCAGAAGGCGCCGACGCAGCAATTCACCGAGCGTTTCGCGCGGGTTTTCGTGCCCGTGGTCTTGATTGGCGACGTGCTCCTGATCGTCGTGCCGCCGCTCCTGGGCCTACTCTCATGGCCAGACGCATTTGCGCGCGCGATGGCGGTGCTCGTCGCTGCGTCCCCGTGTGCGCTGGCCCTGGGCACTCCCGCGGCGGTTCTGGCTGGCATCGCGCAGGCAGCCCGAAACGGCGTGTTGATCAAGGGTGGCGCACATCTCGAGGCACTGGGCTCTATCCGCTCCCTGGCGCTCGACAAGACGGGGACGATTACCGTCGGCGAACCATCGGTGACCGACGTGGTGCCGATGGATACGGTCGACGAAGGGTTCCTTCTCGCCACCGCTGCCGCGGTCGAGCTTCGCTCGCAGCATCCGTTGGCAAAAGCCGTGGTGCGTCACGCATCCGAGCAGCAGCTCACCGTGCCCGAGGCGGGCGAACTGACGTCGATGACGGCACGCGGAGTCCGTGCGCCCGTGGACGGCGCCGTCGTCGAAATCGGGCGCGCGCTGCTGTTCGAGGATGCCGGCGTTGACGTGCCACAAGTGGTGAGGGATGCGGTGCAGCGCCTCGAGGAGGCGGGACGCAGCACGATGATCGTGCGTCGCGTCGGACATACGCCGGAGTTTCTCGGCGTGCTTGGTCTCGCGGACGAACCGCGCGCCAACGCGCGCGCGACGCTGGTGGCGCTTCGTAGCGCAGGCATTCAGCGCATCATCATGCTGACCGGGGACAACGCGGGCGTCGGCAATGCCGTCGGGCGCGCGGTCGGCGTCGACGAAGTGCGTGCGGGACTGCTGCCAGAGGACAAGGTGACCTCAATCAAGGAGCTGGCCGCGGCCGGGCCGGTAGCCATGGTGGGAGACGGCGTGAACGACGCGCCCGCGCTCGCCCACGCGACGGTCGGGATCGCAATGGGTGGGGCCGGTACGGCCGCTGCCTTGGAGACCGCCGACGTCGCGCTCATGGGCGATGATCTCAGCCGTCTCCCCTTCGCGATTGCGCTCTCGCGTCAAGCCAAAGGCATTATTAGGCAGAACCTGTTCGTGTCGCTCGGCGTAATCGTCGTCCTGGTGGTGGCCACGGTCAGTGGCGTCGCAAGCATCGGGCCGGCGGTGATCGCGCACGAAGGCAGCACGCTCGTCGTCATCGCCAATGCGCTGCGGTTGCTTCGATTTGGGACGAAGGCCGGGTAATGCAGGCCCCTGGACCGCTGGGCTTTATCGGGGGCGCGGCCGAGCAACTTCGCCGGGCGCTGCGCTGAATCAGCGGGGGTGGCGGGATCAGCCCGGCCCCCCTGACTTTAGTGGTAGCACCCACGCCGGCACTACGCTGGCACCGCCCCCGGGCGGTCTTCCCCCACACGGATGCACAGCAGCGCCAACAAGCTGACGGCAGCACAACGTCAAGCGGTTCTCCGAGAGATCGTGGCCGGCAAGTCGAATTCCCAGATTGCCCGGCAGTTCGGGCTCTCGCGCGGAACCGTCTGGGGATACGCCGCTCGCGCCGCCCGAAAGGCCGAGAGCCACACGGCTGGAGCGCTCCACAATGAGGCGGTCGAAGCGATTTCACGCGCTCGTCGCACTTCACGCGTTGCGGAGGGCCGACGGATCAACGTGACTCGCGAAGCTGGCGTTACAACGATTGAAGCCGAAGACTTTGTGCCGATGGACGCACAGAGCCTTGCCGCTTATCACGGCGTGAATCTGGACAATGTGGTTGTGAGCGAGCGTGCATCGGTGTGGGACGTGATGTATCGCGATGCCGACGGACGCATGGTCGATAAACAAAGGCACAGCTATCGCGCGTCGTTTGCACCGAAGGCGCCTGATCCATCACACAATCTTGCGCAGGCGTTGATTGATGACATTCGCCGCGAGACTGTTGCAGCGTCGCGCAACACAAAGCCAGTCGCAGCCCCGCGCGATACCGATCCCTACGTGCTTCGACTACGGTTGCGCGACATGCACTTTGGTGCGCTGTCGTGGGCCATGGAGACGGGCGAAAACTTTGACCTAAACATCGCGAAGCAAATCGCACTCGCGGCCGTCACAAAACTCCTTGCGCGCGCAAACGTGATGAACGTGCGCGGCATCGTAATTGAGACGGGCGATGATCTGCTGCACACTGATGGCGACGCGCCGTACACGACAGCGGGAACGCCGCAAGACGCAGACGGTCGTACCACGAAGACCGCCCGTGTCGCGCGCGTCGTGATCAACACAATCATCGCGCAGTGTCTTGAAGTCGCAGAGTGGGTCGAAGTGATTTGGATTCCTGGCAACCACGACTGGAACTCAAGCCTCATTCTCGCGAACGCGATTGAAGCGAAGTGGGAAGAAAACGAGCGCGTGAAAGTTGACATTGAGCCGAGTGCGCGAAAGTATCGTCTCTACGGCGTCACCGCGGTGCAGTTTGCGCATGGGCATGGCATCAAGCCCGAGCAACTCGTTGCGCTGTTTCCGCACGAAGCCAAAGACATTTGGGCGCAGGCGATCTTCTACGAGTCATCCATCGGACATCTTCACGCGAAGGCGCGTCGCGACATCAATGGTGTGTATGCGGACGTTGCGCCGTCTTCGAAGCCAACAGATCGCTGGCACTTCCTGCACGGCTATCGGCACCGTCGCGCAATCGAGGTCGCGGTCATGCACCTTGAAGAGGGCCCGGTCGGAACGTTTGCCGTCAATGTCGGCGAACTACAGCGCGCATTTGAGAGCGCGGCGGGTGCGAAGTGACCGACATTGTTGGCGTTGCCCGCGAGGGCACGGTCCGGATGGCCGGCGACTGGTGCCTCCAGCATCGTTCGCACCTGGTACATCGGGCAGCCCAAGCTCTTGCGGAAGCGCAGACGGGAATGCTCCGAGGTGCCCCCGGTTGCAGCAAGACCCCGGTGGCCTCTTCAGTCTTGTGGCACGCGAGGGGGGTTCGCCCTAGGCTTTCAGAAACCATCATCCCACCCCTGAACTGCGAGCCACAGTATGCTGAAAGCCGTTGGAGTACCCGGATACCTCGTCACCCCCGTCGCCCGCCCGGATCGCCGGCAGCGGGTCTATTTCCAGTGGCCACGCGCCAAGGTCAGTGCGACCGGGCACCGTGGTGGCCACACCAAGATCGCCTCTGATATCGTCTGGCCGGCGGACACCGAGGCCCAAGCCGCGCTGCTGTCGGATGTGCTGGGCCGAGCGCGGGCGATTTCACAGGCCCGGCGCGATGGCGTCGACCTCTCGACTCTCAAACGGTTGGCCTCTCCCACCGTCACGCCGACCCCAGAGCCCGCCCCCGCCAAGCCCACGCCCGACGCGATCACCCTGCGTTATGTCATGGAGCGTGCTATCGGACCCTCTCCCCGCGACATCCCGCCGCGGGCACACGGCCTGCGCGCCAAATTTTACGCCGAGACCCCTCCCACGCCCAAGGGGCTGTATAAAAAGTGGTCTGCCCAGGCGCGGATGAGCCGGGGCCTTGCAGACAAGATTGAGGACAAGCTTGGGGGGGACACGCCGTTCTTTGATCTCACGCCCAACGATGCCCGGGAGCTCTGGAAAGAGGGGGTGGCCGACAATGCTATCAAGAAGATTTCCGTCCTCTTGCGCGTGAGCTGTGAGTTCTCTGAATTCTGTCGCGGTGTTTCTCTAAACTCTGGCACACCCGAGGCGAGGTCAGTCAGGCGTCCGGCGCCTCGTCCGGCCGCTCCTTGAGGTGACGGGTGCGATACGAGCGGCCGCGCATCTCGAA
>JALOPN010000201.1 GCA_025453875.1 Gemmatimonadaceae bacterium
TGGCGTGAACGTGCTGTCGCATCGTGGCACGCGCGAGCTCTCGCACAGCGGCAGCACGGGTGGTTATCGCGCGCATCTGCTCGCGTTCCCCGAGCGCCGCGCGGGTATTGCGGTGCTGTGCAATGGCGCGGGGCTCAATGCGACGCAGCTGGCCGAACAGCTCGCCGACTCCCTCGTGGGTCCTCGTACGCGACGGCCTCGTGCCAGTGAACCGGTCGCGCGACCCGTCGCGAGCATCGCGACGCAACCCGCGTTCCCCGCGTCGCAGTGGGCCTCACTCGCGGGCACGTACGCGTCGGACGAGGTGGGTGGAGAGCCGTTCGTGGTGTCGGTGGAGTCGGGGGAGCTGGTATTGCGGCGGGCTCCCGAGACGCGACTGGTGTTGCGCCCTGGCGCGGGCGCGCTGTTTCAGGCGGCCGGACAGCTGCTGTGGTTCGATCGTGATGCGTCGGGCCAGGGGCGCACGCTGCGCATCGCCGCGTTCGAGAGTGACACGACGCTCGTGGTGGAACGTGCCGTGGGCGACGTGATCACACTCTTGCGGTACACGTGGGCGCACGACGGCACGGCACACGACGGCGTTCTGCTCGTGCGCGATACGGCGCCCGATGCACCGCCTGCGATGGTGTGGGCCGACTCGTTTCACACCGGCGGCACCTTCATGTCGCTTGGTCCCGGGCAGCGCACCGCGCAGGGGGTGAGCGCCACCGGCAGCTACGCCGCGCCGCCCGGCCCCGATTGGGGGTGGCGGATCGCCCTGGAAGCGACCGCTCCAGCGAAGCTCACGCTGCGCATGTACAACATCACCCCGGACGGCGAGGAGGCACTCGCCGTCGAGGCGATCTACAGCCGATCGACCTGATGGCGGTCGCTCGGCGTTCCGCGCTTGATCAGGCGGCCGCGCGCTCCTGTTGCTTGAGGCCGAAGGTCAGCACGCTCGACATGGCCTGCAGATAGTCACTGTCGGCCTGCGTCCACTGCTTCTGCTCGGCACAGTGCTCGCAACAGAGCACGGCCACTGGACGATCGCCAATCAGTACGACGAAGTCGAGCAGTGAGCGGATGTCGAGCGGCGCGAAGTAGACGTCGTCGAACGCTCGCGTCGCAGGATGCGTGATCGCATCCGGGGCGACGACGCGCAGCGACGTCGTCACGGCGGCGAAGTAGTCCGGAAAGTCCTCTTCGCGCAGCACGGCACCGCGCTGCACCGACCCGTCCCGCTGGTCGTAGAGACACGCGCACTCAATGGCGTCGCGGAGCGGCTCGGTGAACATCCACACGCTGGCGCGGGTGGAACCAATCTGTTCGGTGATCTCGCGGCAGATGGTCTCGAGGAACTGATCATACGTACCGGTGCCCGCCTTGAGGGCACGCAGGGCCTGCTTGGAACGGTCCATGGATCTCTCGTGTGGAAGAGGGTTGCTGAGGAGGATCGGAGGGTTCGGCGCTTCGCTTGAGCCGCTATCGCAGCGCGTGCCGGATGCGACGATGTGACGTCCGCGCCACCAGTGCGTCCTTGACGCGCACCCATTTTCCTGGCACCTTATCCGCATGTTCCGCTCCGCCCACGTCCTTCTCCTTAGCAGCGCCCTCGCCCGAGTTATCGGCCGGGGGCTTTCGTGCTGGGGAGGGACGACGCCGTAAGCGCGTCGGACACGCCGCGAGGCCCCTCCCGCACACGATGCGCGAGGGGCCTTCTTCGTTTGGTGGGCCGGCGTGTCGAGTGAACAGGAGCTGCGTGTGTCCACGTGCCCGGCGGTTTTCCTTCACCGTCGAGGTTCCCCATGTCCGAGTCGTTTCCGCGTTCGCACAGTCGTTCTCGCGCCATCGATGCCACGCCATCCGTCCGTCGTGGACCGGATGACGCCGATGCCACCGGCGCGCCGTGGCCATTCACCCCGATCGATCCGTCGGGCAACGCCGTCGCGCAGGCCGACGGCTGTCCCTGACGCGCCAGTCGTCGTAGACTGGCGGCATGTCCGATCCCACAGCCGCCATTCGCGCGCAGCGCGCGCGCTCGAACGACGCGATTGCCGCCCGCGATCCTGACGGCGTCACCGCCCTCATGACCGATACGGTCACGGTGGCGGTGGCCGGCGGGCCGGTGCTGCGCGGGCGCGCCGCCAATCGCACGGCGTTCGCCGAGCAGATGGCGGACCCGGCGTTTCGTGGCTACGTGCGAACGCCGCATGACGTCTCGCTCGACGCGACCGGCCTGCACGCCACGGAGGAGGGCCACTGGGAGGGCCGCTGGCAGACACGCGCCGGCCCTCTGGTGCAGCGTGGCACCTACGCGGCCACCTGGGTTCTCACGCCGGTGGGGTGGTGCATCGAGGCCGAGACGTTCGTGCCGGGGCGCGGCTGACGGTCGGGGTTCTCCTGACTGCGTCAGCAGCGCGGTGTCGTAGCGTGGGGATTCGCTTGGTTCCTCCCTGACGTCTCGCCCCGCCGGTCATGTCCGTTCTGCACTCTGCCACCGTCCTGCGCGCCTCGCGCGTGGTGTGTTTGCTCCTCGCGGCCATCACGCTGTCGAGTTCGCTGTCGGCGCAGCCGGCGGTCTCCGATGCCGAGGTGGTCGCGCGTCGCCAACAACTGGAAGCCGAACTGCAGCGCGTCGCCGATGTGCATCGGTCGGTGATGATGCCGATGCGCGATGGCACGCGATTGATGACCGACATCTACGTGCCGAAGCAGCGCAGCGGGCCGGTGCCGCTCATTCTGAGCAAGACGCCGTACAACATGAACTGGTGGGATGTGCGCACCGGCGCGCCGCGCGACTGGACGGCGGTGCTCGAGGCGATCCGTCGTGGTTACGCCTACGCCTTCCAGAACGAGCGCGGCCACTTCTTCAGCGAAGGTGAGTACGACATTCTCGGCCCGCCGGCGACCGATGGCCAGGACGCAATCGAGTGGTTCGCGACGCAGCCGTGGAGCAACGGCAAGGTCGGGCTCATCGGCTGCTCGAGCACGGCCGAGTACCAGATGGCCGTTGCGTCGATGCGCCCGCGCGGACTCGGCGCGGTGATTCCGCAGGGCTACGGCGCGGGCGTTGGGCGCGTGGGCGGCTGGTACGAACAAGGCAACTGGTACCGCGGTGGCGCAGTGCAGATGCTGTTCATCACGTGGATCTACGGGCAGCAGAACACGCAGCGACCGATGTTCCCCGCGCACACGAGCGCCGATGACCTCACGCGGCTTCGCAAGTCGTTCGATCTGGCGCAGCAGCTGCCGCGCATCGACTGGGCGCAGGCGCTGTGGCACCTGCCGGTGCAGGACATCCTCAAGGCGGTGGATGGGCCGCGCGGTGTCTTCGCCGATCGCATGCCCGTGGCGACAGGTGGCGAGATGATTCAGCGCACGCCGAACGATCCACGCTGGTACCGCGGCGGGCTGTATCACGATGACATGCCGTTCGACACGCCGGGGCTCTGGCTCATGAGCTGGTACGACGTGTCGGTGGGCCCGAACATCGCGATGTGGCAGCACGCGATGAAGACCGCGTCGCCCGAGGTGGCGCGGCAGCAGCATGCGGTGATTGCGCCGGTCGCGCACTGCGCCTACACACGCGCCACGGAGAACACGGTCGTGGGCGAGCGCAGCATGGGCGACGCGCGGCTCGACTACGACGCGCTCACCTACGGTTGGTTCGACACGTTCCTCAAGGGGGAACGCACCGGATTGCTCGACACGCTGCCGCGCATCCGCTACTTCACCATGGGCAGCAACCGGTGGCAGTCGAGCGATGTGTGGCCGCCGCGTGGCGCGACGCCCGTCACGTACTACCTCGGCAACGGCGGACGGGCGGCAAACACGATGAACGGCAGCGGCGTGCTGCTCGCGACGCCGCCGGCGCAGGCGGCGCGCGACACGTTCACGTACGACCCCATGAAGCCGGTGATGAGCTACGGTGGCAACGTCTGCTGCACCGGCACCGCCATTCAGGCGGGCTCCTTCGACCAGCGCGTGCGCGAGAGCGACCCGCGCATTCTCGTGTACAGCACCGAGCCGCTGGCGGACGGTGTCGAGGTGAGCGGTCCGGTGAGCGTGACGCTCTACGTCTCGAGTGACGCGAAGGACACCGACTTTACCGTGAAGCTCATCGACGTGGACCCCGAAGGGCGCGCCTGGAACCTCGACGAGACCATCCAGCGCATGCGCTACCACGCGGGGTACGACAAGCCGCAGACGCGCATGCAGCCCGGGCAGGTATACAAGGTGACGCTCGGCCCGCTCAACACGAGCAACTACTTCAAGCCCGGGCACCGCAT
>JALOPN010000202.1 GCA_025453875.1 Gemmatimonadaceae bacterium
CGTCCAACCGTATCCGCGACCAGCACCACCTCGAGACCATACGTGGCGCTCTCGCGCACGCGGGCAAGCGCCGTGAACATGGTACGCACATCGAGGTCCTGATTGTCGAGGCGAGGGATATCAAAGACCTTGTTCTGTGTCGTGAAGTTGTTGAAGTAGTTGTCGCTGGTAATCTCGACGTTCTCCAGCAAGGCATTGATGGCGAGCAGCCACGAACGTTCCGTACCGCGGACCCACGTGCGCGCCGCGTCCGGCGAGCGGAGGAACGCCTCGGTCGTGACGTTGGGATTCTCGACGCCAGTCGGATCGAACTGATCGCAGGCAGCCGTTGCAACGAGCAGGAGACCCGCCGCGACGCGCGTGCATCGTGCGGTCATACGAAAGCAGTGCGTCATGATCAGAACCCGATGCCGAACGTGAACAGGAACGACCGGGCGGCGGAATCGGTCGAATAGTTGAATCCACCGACGGCGGCGGCGTTCTGGCCGATCGCACCGGACAGATCGACTTCCGGGTCGAACGAGGACGCACTCCACGCCCAGGGATTCGCGATGGCGACGCCGAGGCGCGCCGACGTGGCGCCTCGTGGTACGAGGCGACTCGGCAGCCGGTAGTCGACGGTCAAGGTGCGCAGCTTCACGTAATCGGTCGACTCGACGAACCGGTCGAAGACGTCGAGCCAGATGTTGTTGCGATTGTTGCCGCGCTGCGCGATGGCCGCCGCGGGAATCGCCGCTTCCGGAAGGCCATACAGGAAGCGGAAGTGTCGATCGAACGAGTGCGATGCCGCACCGAACTGGTAGTCACCGTCCAGCCCTAGCGTGAGGCGACTTCCCAGTTGCAGCTGCACTGACATGGCGCCGAAGCGATCGGGGTGTGGCTTGCCGAGATACTGGAGGAACTGCGTTTCCTGAATGGTGCCATCCGCGTTGAACAGCGTCCGGGCGCCGCGCAGGTAGCCGACAGGTTGCCCCTGCTCCACGACGGCCTGGATGGTGCGCTCGCTCAGTCCGCCGAGATTGAAGACTGGCGTCCCACCGGTTTCGGTCATGCGATTGCGAAGCGTATTCAGTGAAGCCGTGAGCGTCAGTCGAGCGCGCGGCCCACTGATCGGCACCACCGTGGCGCGCAGCTCGATGCCGTCATTGGTGATCACGCCGACGTTCCGGAGCTGTGCGGGCTCCCCAGTACTTGGCGGCGAGGGCGCGTTGAGGAGGGCATCATTCGTGCGTGCGGCGAAGCGCGTGACGCCGATCGTCACGCGTTCGGCGAGGAGTCCGAGATCGAACCCGCCTTCCACCGTGGTCGTCCGTTCCGGTCGGAGCTCTGCGTTGCCCGGCTGCCCGAACGTGGCCGCCAACTGCCCGTTGAGCGAGTTGAATGCGATCGTCCGATCATTCGCGAACGGCCGCGGGAAGTTGCCGGCGACGCCGTAGTTTCCGCGCAGGCGCAGCGTGGGCAACACGCGTTCGCTGATGCGCCGTCGCAGCCATGGTTCGTCGGACAACGCGTAGACGACACCCACCTTGGGATAGTATTGCGCACCCACCGTGCTGCCGAACGCCGTATTGCGATCAGCACGCACGCCGAGCTCGAGGAAGTACCGTTCACGCAAACCAACGTTCGTCTGCGCGAAGAGGCCGTAGTTCGCCACCTGCAGTGCCACGTCCTGGCTCGCCGTGACGCCGGCGCCCGTCACTGTCTGCGCACCGTCCCGGACATTGGTTGCCGTGAACGCGACCTGGTCATCGTCGTTGCGGAAGAGCTGCCCACCCGCCACCGAGATGAGGGAGAGCAGGCCGAGCGAGGCGCGGTGCTGCGCTGTGAGTTCGGCCGTGACACCCGCGAACGTTCGCTGGAAGTTCTGAATCGTCCCGCGGTCCGACGTGCCCGCCGGGAAGCTGCGGATGTGAATGAGATACTCGTTGGTCGTGATTGAACGCTCGCGGGTCAACCGCTGATCGAGGCCGGCGCTCGCCTTCAGGGTGAGCCCTTCCATGGCCTCCCACGCGAGCGTGTGCGCGGTTGTGAACCGTCGTACCTGCACGCTGTTGTCCTGCAGGGCTTCCGCGCGCGCCACGAACTGCTGTAATGCGTTCCACGCCGAGTCCGGCATCGCGTCGATGTCGTTATTGAAGCCGAAGGCGAAGGAGCGACCGCCCTCGACGAACCAGAGCGAGTTGTACCCACCGGAGTTGCCGTTGCGAAAGCGCGGATACACATCCTGGTTGTAGCTCAGTGAGCCGGTGTAGCGGCCACGACGTCCGACATCGGCGGCGATGCCGGTCCGGAAGGCCAGCGCGCTGTTGTCGGCTTCGACCCGATGACTCTCGCTGGCGCGCGCGCTACCCGAGAGACTGTAGGAAAAGCCCGCCGCACCGCCCTCCACGGTACCGCTGTACTGCTGCGTCAATCCGTTCCGATAGAGGAGATCGCGTGTGCGATCGAAGTAGTGCCACTGAGTTTGCGGCGTCTCGACGCCCGCCTGCACGGTCAGCGTGGCTCGCGTCGCGCCAGCCGCTCCCTTGCGCGTGAAGATCTGAATGACGCCGTTTGCGGCATCGGATCCGTACAACGTGGTCGCTGCCCCACCGGGCACGTACTCGATACGCTCGATGTTGTCGAGCGGCAGGTCGGCAAGGGCGCTGGTGGCGTTGCCTTGATGCGCGTTGCCGGAGAGGTTCATGCCGAGCGCAGCGGGCGTATTGAGATTGTCGACGCGCACCCCGTCGACATAGATCACCGGCGTGGAGTTCGTGCTCACCGAGTTCAGGCCGCGCGTGCGAATGAGCGACGTCGTACCCGGTTGCCCGGATGTCATTCTGATCTGCGCGCTCGGCAGCTTGGCCTGCAGCAGCTGGTCGAGGCGCGTCACGGGCGCGCCATCGATCTGCTCTCTCGAAATGACATCGATCGTGGTCGAGAGTCGACGCCGTTCGATTTCGCCGCCTTGCCCGGTGACAACGACGTTGTCGAGCTGGAGCGGCGACCGAAGCAGGCGGACCTCGAACTCTTGCGGACCCTCGACAAGGCGACGCTCGAGTCGCTGCGGCGCGAATCCGATGCTCCGCACCTCGAGGGTGACCGGACCGATTGCCAATCCGGTCAGCGTCGCGCGTCCGGAGGCGTCGGTCTGCGCGCCGCGATTTGTGCCAGACACGCGGACCTGCGCGCCGGCGACCGCGACGCCCGTTTCGTCGACCACGCGCGTAACCACCGCGGCGGTCGATTGCGCGGAGGTGACACCGACCGGTGCCATGAGGAGGAAAGCGCACAGCAGCGCATGGCGGTGTACGCTGCGCCGCGCTTCGGAACACCCAAGCGACGTTCGCGACCTTGTTCTGTGATACGGCACGCGTCAGATCCTGAAGAGTGGAGGGATCGAAGTGATAAGACGCATCGTATCCCTCATTCGCTCGAGCGCGCCGTCGATCCCGTCACGGCCCCGCAACTGCTTGGTACGTGAACGGCGACGGACGCCTTGCGCACACCCCGGCCCGCGGCGCAGCGTTCCTGCATGCGAGACCCCGCGACGAGCGCCACCCAAACCGTACGGCCTCCCACCGAAAGCGCCTGGTGGCATGACGTACACGTGAGCGCGCGCCCGTCCCTCGCGCATGACGCCGAGACCGACGTGTGCGTGGTCGGCCTCGGCGGGTCCGGCCTCGCCGCGATCCGTGAGGCCCGCGCGCTTGGCGCGCGCGTGATCGGCGTCGATGCTGGCCGCATCGCCGGTGCCGCCGCGGGCCGCAACGGCGGCCTGCTGCTGGGCGGCATGGCGTCGTTTCATCACGATGCGGTCGCGCAGTGGGGCGACGCCGCCACCGTGCTGTATGGGCATACGCTCGAGGAGCTGGCGCGACTGCGCCGCGACACGCCGAACGCGACGTGGTGGCACGGGTCGCTGCGCACATGGGAGGACGACGAGGAACGGGCCGATTGCGAACGACAGGCGGCGGCCATGTGGGCGGCCGGATTACGCGCCGTGTCCTACATCGGTCCCGAGGGCACGGGCTTTCTTTT
>JALOPN010000203.1 GCA_025453875.1 Gemmatimonadaceae bacterium
CACGGTCGACCTGCTCTGGGAAGACGAGCGGGCGAAGAAAGCCAACGTGCAGCTCGTGGCGCTCTTCTCGCCGGAGCACGGCATCCGGGGGACGGAAGATCGCACCAACCTGCCGAGCGAAGTCGATCGCAAGACCGGGCTGACCATTCACTCGCTGTATCAGCGCTCGACGATCGCGCCCCCGGATAGTACGCTGCGGGGCGTCGAGGTGCTGATCGTCGATCTGCAGGACATCGGGACACGCACGTGGACGTACGTGGGCGTGATGCTCTTCGCGATGCACGCGGCGGAGCGCAATGGCATTCCGTACGTTGTGCTCGATCGCCCGAACCCGTTGAGCGGCGCGCGCGCCGAAGGGGCGCTGCTCGACTCCGCGTTGGCGGACGCGCGCGAAGGCACCGTGGCCTCACCGCGCAATGGCTTCGCGCTCTGGCGTGTGCCACTGCGCCACGGACTCACGATGGGCGAACTGGCACGCCTCTTTCACCGCGAACTCGGCATGAAGGGGCTGATGCACGTGGTGCCGATGGCCAACTGGCGACGGGCGATGTGGTACGATGACACGAAGCTGCCGTGGGTGAAGCCGAGTCCCAACCTGCCCACGTTGACGAGTGCGCTGGTGTACCCGGCGTTGGTGCCCTTCGAGGGGACCAACGTGTCGGTGGGGCGCGGTACGGATCTGCCGTTCCAGCGCGTCGGTGCCCCGTGGTTCAAGGCCGACAGCGTGCGCAAGCTGCTCACCGATCTGGAGCTGCCGGCGGTGCGCTTCGTGGCGGAGCGCTTCACGCCGAACAAGCCCGGCGACAGCAAGTACGATGGGCAGAGCATTCCGGGCGTGCGGATCGAGGTGCTCGATCGCGATCGCGTGCAGGTGGCGCGCATCGGTGCGGCGGTGCTCTGGGCCATCGGCAAGGCGCACGGGTCGGAGTTCACGTGGCGGCCGCGCACGGTCGACGAGCGGCTCGGGTCGACCGCGATGCGCGAAGCGCTGCTGGCCGGGGAGGATCCGGACCGCGTGATCGACCGGCTCCTGCCGTCGATCCTCGAGTATGAGCAGGCCGTGCGGAAGTACCATCTCTACCGTTGACGGCGGCGGGGTCCTAGGTTTGTCACGATCGCGCAGACGGGTGGTCCTTCGGGGCCGCCCGTCGTGCGATGCGTCCCGCCCACCGACCGGTCGGCGACGCGGCCTGTCCGTGTTCCCTCGCGCCCGATCGGCATGAACGCTTTGTGGGGCTGGATCCAACGTGGCTACCTCCGGGTCATCGGGCCCGTGGGGGACTTTCTGGTGCGCCACCGGGTCAAGCCGAACACGATCACGACGATCGGCACCATCTGTACGCTGGTCGCCGGCGCCATCTTTGCCTCCGGTCACATCCGGACGGCGGGCTGGTTTCTCGGGCTCACCGCGCTGTTCGATGTGCTCGATGGCACCGTGGCGCGCCGCACCGGCACCAGCTCGGTGTTTGGTGCCTTCTACGATTCGACCCTCGATCGCGTGAGCGACGGCGCGTTGCTGGGTGGTCTGGTCGTGTTCTACGCCATCAACCCGGTGCATCACAGCGTTCCGCTGCTGGTGATCACGCTGCTCGGTCTGATTGGCGCGTTTCTCACGTCGTACACCCGCGCGCGCGCCGAGTCGCTGGGCGTGGATGCGAAGGTGGGGCTGCTGCAGCGCCCCGAGCGCATCACGCTGCTGTCCGCGCCGCAGGCCTTCTTCGGCCTCGCGCTCGACGGCTGGGTACTCGCGACCATCGTCACGCTGCTCAGTGTCACGGCGTGGATCACGGTCGTGCAGCGCATGACGTACGTGCATCGCATGACGGCTGGTGTCCCGGGTCCTGCCACGGGCGCCCCCGTTTCCTCGACGACTCCCCCGACGCTGCAGCCAGCGACCGGGACATCCCTTCAGGGAGATTGATCTTCGTGCCCGACACCACCAGCGGTACTCCCGCGACCATCGCGCCGGCCACCGGCAAGCTTGTCATCTTCACGCCGGGTCTCGGCGCCGTCGCCACGACGTTCATCGCGGGCGTGGAGCGTGTGCGCCGCGGTCTGTCGGTGCCGATCGGTTCGCTGACGCAGATGGCCACGATCCGACTCGGCAAGCGCACCGAGGCGCGCAGCCCGCTCATTCGCGATTTCGTGCCGCTCACGTCGCTGCAGGATGTGGCGTTCGCCGCGTGGGATCCGATTCCCGATGACGCGTACACGGCGGCCGTGAAGGCCGGCGTGCTGCAGGCCGCCGATCTCGAGCCGATTGCGGAGTTCCTCAAGGGCATCGCGCCCATGCCGGCAGTCTTCGATTCGCGCTACGTCACGCGTCTGCAGGGCACGAACGTCAAGACGGGCGCCAACAAGCGTGAGCTCGCCGAGCAGCTGCGTCAGGACATCCGCGACCAGAAGGCGAAGCACGGGGCGGAGCGCGGCGTGATGGTGTGGTGCGGCTCGACCGAAACGTTCATCAAGCCGGGGCCGCAGCACCAGACGATCGAAGCGTTCGAGAAGGCCATGGAGGAGAATGACGACGCGATCGCGCCGTCGATGCTCTACGCCTACGCCGCCATCATGGAGGGCGTCGCGTACTGCAACGGCGCGCCCAATCTCTCGGCCGACTTCCCGGCGCTCGTCAACCTCGCGATTGCGCGCGGCGTGCCGATCTCGGGCAAGGACTTCAAGACCGGCCAGACGTGGATGAAGACCGTGATCGCGCCGGGCCTCAAGGCGCGCATGCTCGGCCTCGAGGGCTGGTACTCCACCAACATCCTCGGCAATCGCGACGGCGAAGTGCTCGACGATCCGGCGTCGTTCAAGACGAAGGAAGAGTCGAAGCTCTCCGTGCTGCACACCATCCTGCAGCCCGAGATGTACCCCGAGCTGTACAAGGACTTCTCGCACGTCGTGCGCATCAACTACTACCCGCCGCGCGGCGACAACAAGGAAGGGTGGGACAACATCGACATCACGGGGTGGCTCGGCTACCCGATGCAGATCAAGGTCAACTTCCTCTGCCGTGACTCGATCCTGGCCGCGCCCATCGTGCTCGACCTCGCGCTGTTCAGCGACTTCGCGCAGCGTGCCGGCATGAAGGGCATTCAGGAGTGGCTGTCGTTCTACTACAAGAGCCCGCAGACGGCGCCGGGGCTGCAGGCCGAACACGATCTGTTCATTCAGCAGACGAAGCTCAAGAACACGCTGCGTCATCTGATGGGCGAGGACGTGATCACGCATCTCGGCCTGGAGTACTATCAGTGAGCCGGGCGACGGGTCGCGGGTGGTGGCGGTCGGGCCTGCTGGCGTCGACGGTGCTGCTGCTCGCCGCCTGTGCGGGCGGCGGTGGTGAGCGCAATCCGGCCGAAGTTCGCCTCGCCACCGAGTCGTTCCGCATTCGGGTCACCCCCGACCCGTCGCCGCCGCGCGCGCTCGAATCGATCACGTTCACCGTGGTCGTGACCGACAAGGAAACCGGGGCGCCGATCGAGCGCGGCGAAGGCCGCGTCTTCGCGTCCAATCGCGATGGCAAGAACATCGCGAACGGCTTCTCCCCCACGGGGGAAATCGGCACGTACCGCACCACGCTCAACTTCGTGACGGCGGGCACGTGGGCGCTTGGCCTGCAGTTCCGCCGTGACTCGCTCGATGTGCTCGAGCGCACCGAAGATTGGACGCAGGATGTCCGCACCGCCGCCGATCCGTGGGAAGGCGCGGTGCCGAACATGGCGCCCGTCGACACGACGCGGCGCGACACGACCCGTTCCACTCCCCAGTCTCCGGAGGGCGCGGCCGCGCCGCGCTGACCGATGCGCCTGTTCCATCGGACGTCGGTTGCTCCCGACGTCGTGCTTTCCAACGCCGATGCCTTCTTCGGCGCGCTTGGCTTGTCCACCGTCTCGAGCGAAGCGCGCCGTCGTCGCTATCGCGGCGCGCTCGGGACGCTGGATCTCTCCGTGAAGATGGAGGGGGGCCACTACACGTTCATCGAGGCGCACACCGATCAGGTGGGCGAGAGTCGCCTCGACAA
>JALOPN010000204.1 GCA_025453875.1 Gemmatimonadaceae bacterium
TCGAACAGCCGGTGTCCGAGCGATCCGCGTAATGCTGGTCGGGTTGCGCGTCTCTTCTCGGACGCGCGAACGGCGCTGCTCGCTTCGCAACTCGCGTCGCTCGACGGTCGGCCACGTAGTCGCTACCGTGTGACGACCACGGAATGGAACGCACGTGAAGATCGCCTGCTGCGCGTCGAGGCGAAGGAAGCGGTGGCGGACTCCGCGAATCCGTTTCGCAGCGTCCCGGCCGATTCACTGGCGCTGATCGGTTTCGTCACCAACGGTCCCGACCGCACCACGATCTGGCGCGCGCCCGATGCTGCCGTGCTCACGGACGACGCCTTTCTGGCGGAGTACTGCCTGTCGCTCGTTGAAGACAGCACACCCGGAAGCGATCGCATCGGGGTCGGCTTTCGTCCGGCCCGCAATCGACGCGACATCGTGCAGATCGAAGGTGTCTTGTGGCTCGACCGCGTGTCTGCCAAGCTGCGGCGACTCGATTTTTCCTATGTCGGGTTGAGCTATCTGCTGCGTGACGCCGCTCCACGTGGCCATGTCGCGTTCACACAACTCCCCGAGGGACCATGGCTGGTGCATGCGTGGTCCCTGCGCATGCCTGTGGTCGCGCGGCGCGCTGCGCTTGAACGCGGTGGCGTGATTGGCAACGAGGCGGTTCGCGGGATCACGGAGCTCGAGGCCGAGGTCCTCGAGGTGATGATCGGCGCGCAGCGGCGTTACACCGTCGGAGCTGCCGAGTGGGTCAACGATTCCGGGGCGGTGCTCGCGGCGGCGATCGACGATCCGCGCGCCGCCGCTTGCCCAAGTGACCGCGGCACGGTGGTTGGTACGGTGCGCGGAGCGAACGCCACGCCACTCGCGAACGCTCGGGTGCATGTGCAGTTGCTCGACCGCGCGGACCGCGTGGCGAGCGTGTCGGCAAATACCGATACCGCCGGTCGGTTCGTCTTGTGTGATGTCGATCGCGAGGCGCTGCTGCTGGCGCGCGCTGATGCGGACGGCCACCGCGCGGACTCGATCACGCTTCGTGTGACCGCCACGCGCGGTGTGGCCGTGGTCGACTGGTTGCTGCGCAGCAGCACTACCGTCGCGCTGGAAGATATCGCGCCTGCTCCATCGAGCATCGGCATCGACGATCCGATTGCCCCGCCGCTGCAGCCTCGTGCGCTCGCTGCAGCAAGCCCGACGACAGCGGCGGCACCGCCCGGTCGACAGTTGCAGGTGCGCGACTCCTCTGGACGAGCGGTGGCTGCGGCCATCGTCCAGTTCGCGGACGGTGTCACGCGGCGTTCGGATTCGCTCGGCGTCGTTTCGTTGCCCGTCGACGCGTCGCTCGCGTTGTCCGTTCGAATCACACGAGTCGGATTCGCACCGTTCGCCGACTCGGCCCGGCGGCGCGACGTCGGTGAGCCGTTCCTCGTGGTGCTGGAGCCAGCGCAGACCGCTCCGACGGCCGAGTCGGAGAGGGGCGACGGCGCAAGGATTCGTGTCGTCGATCGCGACGGCGTGCCCATCCCCTTCGCCATGGTCGGTATCGCGGGGCGTGCCTTGCGCGCAGCGAATGCCGAAGGCGAAGTGCCCTTGCCAAGCGACCGTCGTCCGGACTGGACCGTTCGTGTTCAGCGCATCGGCTATGTGCCGCACGACGGCCGACTCGGCGACGTGGCGGCGGGCGCGCCGGTCGTGATCACCCTCGCGCCGCTTCCGGCCACGCTGTCCGAGGTGCGCACGATCGCCCCGCGCGAGACGATGCTCTCGCGCACCGGATTTTACGATCGTCTCGAGCGCGTGCGACGTGGGGCATTCGTCGCTGCCTTCCTGAGCCCGGAGGAGCTCGAACAGCGTGCCTTCGTGCGTATCTCGAACGTGCTCGCGGGGCAGCCGTACGTCACGGTCGATCGGGGACGCCTCTACGGGCGCGCCGGTTGTCCCATGCAGTTGCTGCTCGATGGGAAGCTCATCGAGGGCAACAGCCCGGACGAGTTGATCTCGGCGGCGGAGGTGATGGCCATCGAGATCTACGCGTCCACCGCGAACGCACCGGCGGAGCTCATTCCGGTCACAACGCAAGGGTCGTGCGGCATCGTGGCGTTCTGGACGGGACCGCGCCGGTAGCGGCTGCTGGCTTGCTTCTCTCGCCCTCGCCCCGTAGCGTCCGCGCATGAGCAAGACAACGCCCTGGTGGACCACCCACTTCGACGCGCGGTACCTGCACGAGTACGAGCCGTTGTTCACGCTCACGCGCGACCGCGAAGAGGTGGCACGCGTTGTCGAACTGCTCGGCGAGTTGCCCACCGGGTCGCGGGTGCTCGACTGTCCGTGCGGCCAGGGGCGACACGCGCACCTGCTCGCCGAAGCGGGGTTCGACGTCGATGGCCTCGATTACTCGCGCGACCTCCTCGACGTCGCGCGCCGGCGTGGCACGGGGCGCACCCTGCGGTACACGCAGGGGGACATGCGCAAGCTGCCCGCCCGCTGGACCGAGCGGTTTGACGCGGTGGTCAACCTCTTCACCTCGTTCGGCTTCTTCGATACACCCGCGGACGACCGCCGTGTGCTCGCCGAGTTCGCCCGCGTCCTCAAGCCGGGCGGCCTGCTGCTGTGGCACGGCGGGAGCCGCGACGGCGTGATGGCGAAGTTCCTCGGGCGCGATTGGTGGTCGACCGCCGACGGCACCATGTTCGGCCAGGAACGGTCCTTCGACCCGCTCTCGGGCTTCCTCCACATTCGCTCCACCTGGCGCGGCCCCGAGGGCGAGGGGGAGCGCGAGCATCGGATTCGCCTCTACAGCGCGAGCCACCTCGCCGAGCGGCTGGCCGAGGTGGGGCTCATCGTGGAGGCCGCCTACGACGGCTGGACGGAGCGCCCGCTGCATCGGCGCGCCGGCGAGATGCTGCTGGTGGCCCGCAAGGACTGACGCCACGGCCCTCACAGCGCGCGCACTGATTGCCGGTTCCCGTGACACGCGCCTAAGTTCCCGGCATGTCCCGTCCCATTCGAGTTCTCGTCGCCAAACCGGGCCTCGACGGCCACGACCGTGGTGCCAAGGTCGTTGCCGCCGCGCTCCGTGATGCCGGCATGGAAGTCATCTACACCGGGCTCCATCAGACGCCCGAAATGATCGCCACCGCCGCCGTACAGGAGGATGTCGACGTCGTCGGCCTCTCCATCCTGTCGGGCGCACACATGACGCTCTTCCCGCGCGTGCAGGATCTGCTGCGCGAGTCGGGGCGTGACGACATCCTGCTCACCGGTGGCGGCATCATCCCGAAGGAAGACATGGCCGCACTGGAGCAGCGCGGCGTTGGTCGTCTCTTCGGCCCCGGCACCAGCACGCAGGATCTCATCGACTACATCCGCGAGTGGTTCGCGGCCCACAAGGCCGACGAAGCGTGAGCGGGCGGCTCGCGACGCTCGCCGCCGAGGTGCGCGCGCTCGAAGCGCGACTGCGTGAAGGCGGCGGGCCGGACAAGATCCGCAAGCAGCACGAGCAGGGAAAGCTCACCGCGCGCGAGCGCGTCACGGCGCTGCTCGATGACGGCGCACCGTTCCTCGAAGTTGGTCTGCTTGTCGCACACGATCAGTACGACGGGCAGGCGCCCGGCGCCGGTGTGATCACCGGGCTCGGCATGGTGCACGGCCGCGAAGTCGTCGTCGTGGCCAACGACGCCACCGTGAAGGCCGGCTCCTGGTGGCCCGAGACGATCACCAAGATTCTGCGCGCGCAGGAAATCGCGATGCGCTGCCGCATCCCGATTCTCTATCTCGTGGACTCGGCGGGCGTGAACCTGCCGTATCAGGGCGGTGTGTTTCCGGGACAGTACGGCGCCGCGCGCATTTTCTACTACAACTCCATCATGCGGCGCTACCTGCGCATTCCGCAGCTCGCGGCCGTGATGGGGCAGTGCGTGGCCGGTGGCGCGTATCTCCCCGCGCTGAGCGACGTGATCCTCATGGTGAAGGGCACGTCCTTCATGGGACTCGGTGGCCCCAACCTCGTGAAGGGCGCCACGGG
>JALOPN010000205.1 GCA_025453875.1 Gemmatimonadaceae bacterium
CTGGCCTCCGTCCGCGGAAGCGAGTGATGCGCCCGATTCCTTGTGCGCGGCAAGGGCCGCCAGTCGCTTCGCGCCGAGCCCGTCGGCATCGAACACGAAACCGCTCCGATCGCACACCGCGACCACGCGCACGAGGCCGCGCGCCTTGCCACGGCCGAGCAGGCGCGTGAACTCGCGACCGATCTGGCCGAAGCCGAAGAGCACGACATCCACGTGCGACGACGTGTCAGCCGCACCGCCGCCGATCTTGTCGAGCTGGAACTCGGCGTGCACCGCGCGCACCGCGTCGGGCGCCGCCGCGTCCTCGATGACCACCGTGATGTTGAGCTCTGATGAGCCCTGGGCGATGGCCACGATGTTGATGTCGGCTCGGCCAAGCGCACCAAACACGCGTGCGGCAAGTCCACGCGCGCCGGCCATGCCGAGTCCGACCGGCCACCCGATCGCGCACGTCGATGCGTTCGATTTCGCGACGCTGACGTTCGACCGCGAACTCCGCGTCGAGCGCGGCACGCGCCGCCTCGGCCGACGACGCCGGAATGCACAACGAGATCGCATGTTCCGACGACGCCTGCGTGATGAACGACACCGACACGCCGGTACGCTGCAACGCCGTGAACGTGCGCGCCGCGATGCCGGGCACGCCCAGCATGCCGTTGCCCGTGACCGTGACGAGCGCCTGCTCCCGCACCATCGAAAGCGCCTTCACCGGGTAGCGCGAGAGCGTGCGCCGCGCCGAGATCTCGGTGCCCACGCTCGATGCGTCCCGCGCGAGCGGAATCAGCGCGCGCGGGTGCAGCACCTTCGCGCCGTAGTACGCGAGCTCCGCGGCTTCGCGCACATTGAGCTGCGGAATGACACGCGCCGTGGGCACGACGCGCGGATCGGTGGTGAGGAGCCCGGGGACGTCCTTCCACAGGTTCACACGATCGGCGCGCAGCACACGCGCGAGCGTCGTCGCGGTGAGATCGGACCCGCCGCGTCCCAGCGTCACGACCGTGCCATCGGGCGAGGCCCCGAGGAATCCGGGGACGACGGGGAGCACGCCGCGCTTGAGCCGCGGCAGCAGCTCGGCCTTGGCCGCGCGCTCCGTCTCGGCAAGCTCCGGAAACGCGTTGCCATGCACGCCATTCGTGCGAATCACCGCCGTGGCCTTCACGTACTCGGCCGCGCGTCCTGCGGCGTCGAGCCCCGCGGCGAGCAACAGGGCGGAGAGCTTCTCACCGCGCGAGAGCAGGAAGTCGTTCGTGCGCGGTGTGAGTTCGCGCAACGACGCAACGCCATCGAGCAGCGTGATCAGTTCCTCGTGAGCGCGCGCCACGTCGGCCAGGACACGACGTCGGGCGGCACCGGCAGGGACGACCGCCTTCGCGACGGCCTCATGACGTGCGCGCAACGCCGCGACATCGGCCGCGAGCGCGGCGCGGGCGCTCGCATCGCGCCCGGACGCGAGGGCCCGTGCGCCCAGCGCCAGCAGCGCATCGGTCACACCCGCCATGGCCGAACAGACCACCACGGCCGGTCCGGCCGGCTGCGATTGCAACAGGGTGATCGCGTGGCGCACCGCCGCCGCATCGGCGAGGGAGGCACCACCGAACTTGTGAATGACGGGCGGGCGGGTGCGGGAGCGGCGCGCGGGAGCCATGGTCGCGGAGATTATCGGGTCCGGCGGCATCCTGTCCACTCCGTCCACGCGGAACGTCATCATTGGGTAGCTTTGATCGTCCCTTGGACAGCCGGCACCGAGTGGTACCGGACGCCCCACCTGACGACAGTAGCCCATGACTTCCACGATCCCCGCTTCGTCGCCGACGTCGGCGCCGGAGGCGACCCGCGCCCTCACGCTGCCGCCCCGTATCGCCGGCCTCGCACAGCTCGCCCGCAACGTGGCCTGGAGCTGGAATCGCGAAGCGCGTGTGCTCTTCCGCGAGATCGACGAAACGCGCTGGCATCAGCTGCGCCACAATCCCCTGCTGCTGCTGCAGCAGGTGCCGGCCACCCGCTTCGAGACGCTCGCGGCCAGTGCGGCCTTCCTCGAGCGCTACGACCGCGTGATGCGCTGGCTCACCGCCGAGCGCAGCGACGAGCACACGTGGTACGCACGCACCTACCCCGAGCTGCGCGATCGACCCATCGCGTATTTCTGCGCCGAGTTCGGCTTCCACGATTCGGTGCCCATCTACTCGGGCGGTCTGGGCGTGCTCGCCGGCGATCACTGCAAGTCGGCGTCCGATCTGGGGCTGCCACTCGTGGGCCTCGGCATCTTCTACCGCGACGGCTACTTCGATCAGCGCATTCGACCGGACGGCTGGCAGGAAGACTCGCCGGATACGTTCGCTCTCGATACGGTGCCCATCGAGCCGGTGCCCGGCCTCGACGGCGCCGATCACCTCACCACGGTGCGCACGTTCGGTCGCGATGTGCACATTCGCGTGTGGCGCATGCAGGTGGGTCGGGTTCCCGTCTACCTGCTCGACTCGGACCTGCCGAGCAATCATCCGGACGATCGCCCGCTGCTGTCCAAGCTCTACGCCGGCGGACCGGCGTTGCGCCTGCGCCAGGAGTGGCTGCTCGGCGTGGGCGGCGTGCGGGTACTGCAGGCCCTCGGCATTGCGCCGGCCGTGTGGCACGCCAACGAAGGCCACGCCGGGTTCATGCTTGTGGAGCGCGTGCGGACGTTTGATGACGCCGTGCGGCGCGTCCGCGCGAACAGCGTGTTCACCACGCACACCCCGGTGCCGGCCGGCCACGATCAGTTCGGGGTCGATCAGGTGGCCGAATGCATGGGCCCGCTCTGGACCAGCATGGGCGCGACGCGCGAGCAGGTGCTGTCCCTCGGCTTCCACCCGGAAGCGGGGCCGTCGGTGTTTCACATGACCGCGCTGTGCATTCGCCTGTCGCGGCGCGTCAACGGCGTGTCCAAGCGCCACGGCGCCGTGTCGCGTGAGCTGTGCGCCCCGCTCTGGAAGGCGCGCAGCATCGACACCATTCCGATCGGACACGTCACCAACGGTGTGCACCTTGCGACGTGGATGGCCAATCCCGTCATGCAGCTGCTCGACGATCACCTCGGTCGCGATTGGGGGCACAAGCGCACGCCCGAGATGTGGGCCGGGGCGTGCACCTCAAGCTCAAGCACGTGCTCATGCGCCTCGTGCGCGAGGAGGCGCGTCGGTCGTTTGCGCGCCGCAGCATGGAGGCCACGCAGCTCGTGGGCGCCGGCACGCTGCTCGATCCGTACGCCCTCACCATCGGCTTCGCGCGGCGCTTCGCGACGTACAAGCGCGCGAACCTCATCTTCCGCGATCTCGAGCGGCTGCGCGCCCTCGTCACCAACAGCGCGCGCCCCGTGCAGCTCGTGTTCTCGGGCAAGGCGCACCCTGCGGACACGCCCGGCAAGCAGGTGCTGCAGGAGGTCTACCAGTGGACGCGTGATCCGCAGTTCGCGGGACGCATCGCGTTCGTCGAAGACTACGGCATGCACCTCGCGCACCTGCTCGTGCAGGGCGTGGACCTGTGGCTCAATCTGCCGCGCGTCCCGCTCGAAGCCTCGGGCACGAGCGGCATGAAGGCGGCCCTCAACGGCGTGCCACAGTGCTCCACGGTGGACGGGTGGTGGGAGGAAGGTTTCGACGGCACGAACGGTTGGGCCATCGAACCCGAACTCGATGACGACACGGGCACGCGCACGGCCAATCGCCTCTACTCGCTGCTCGAGACCGAAGTGGTCCCGGCGTACTACGAGCGGAACGAACAGGACCTGCCCCTGCGCTGGCTGCGCATGATGAAGCACGCGATTCGCCAGGCGGGCACGCACTTCACCGGCCGTCGCATGGTGGAGCAGTATGTGCGCGCGTATTATGCTCCCTCGATCCTGGGCGACGCGCTCCAGGACGATCCGCCGACCGCCTGAGCCGCCTCATGACTGCTGTCGCGCTTCCGACTCCGTCGTTCTCGTTCCCGGCCGTTCCGCCTGCTCCGGACGGATCGCCGACGATCGTGCATCTCACCGCCGAGTACGCGCCCTTCGCGCGCACCGGCGGGCTGTCGGAGGCCGTCAAGGGACTGGCCACGTTTCAATCGCGTGCCGGTCGTGCCGTGGTCGTGTTCGTGCCGCTCTATCGCACGGTGCGTGACCACGCGCCCGATCTCGCGCCACTCGGTCGCCCCATCAAGGTCGATCTCGGGTATCGCTCCACCGAAGTGCGCTTCTTCCGCGAAGTGCAGCCACCACCGGGCCCCAAGGTGGTGTTCGTGGACGCGCCCGCGTACTTCAATCGCGCCGGCCTGTACGGCGAAGGCGGTCGCGATTACGAAGACAACGCGCGACGCTTCGCGATCTTTTCGCGCGCCGTGCTCGATGGCATCACGCGCCTCATCGCAGGCCCCGTGCTCGTGCACGCGCACGACTGGCACACCGCGCTCGCGCTCATGTACATGCGCCGCTACGGCGGGTTGCGCGAGCACTTCTGGCGCACGCCCACCGTGTTCTCGGTGCACAACGCCGGCTATCAGGGGCACTTCCCCAGCAGCGTGCTCAACGACTGCGGCATTCCGCCCGAGGTATACAACTGGCGGGAAGCGGAGTGGCACGGTCGGGTGAACTACCTCAAGACGGGCCTCGCCTACGCCGACGTGGTGGCCACGGTGAGCCCCGGACACGCGCGCGAACTGCGCACGCCCGACGGTGGCTTCGGCTTGCACGGCGTGTTCCAGTGGCTCGGTGATCGGTTCCTCGGCATCACCAACGGCATCGACCAGCAGGTGTGGGATCCGGCGCTCGACGATCAGATCACGGCCAACTACTCGCGCGAGGACACGTCGGCCAAGGCGCGCTGCAAGGCGGCCCTGCAGCGGTCGTTCGGCTTGCCGCAGCGCAAGCGTACGCCGCTCTTCGGCATGGCCGGTCGCATGGTCACGCAGAAGGGACTCGATCTCATTCTGAACTCGCACCTGGTGTGGAACATGGACGCGCAGTTCGTGTTCCTCGGCCAGGGCGAACCGCGCTACGAGCGGGCGCTCACGCAGCTGGCGGAACGTCGGCCGCGCCACGTGGGTGTGCAGTTCGATTTCACCGATCGCCTCGAACATCGGCTCATGGCGGGCGCCGACATGTTCCTCATGCCGTCGCAGTACGAGCCGTGCGGCCTCACCCAGATGCGCGCGCAACGCTACGGTTCGTTGCCCATTGGCCGACGGGTGGGCGGTATTGCCGACACGGTCGAAGACGACGTGACGGGCTACCTGTTCGACGAGTTCACGCCCGGCGCCTTCGACCACGCGATCTCGCGTGCGCTCGCGCGCTTTGCCGATCCGCGTGGCTGGGCGCAGCGCATGCACACCGCGATGGGGCGCGACTTCGGGTGGGAGCGTTCGGCCGAGCGCTACGACGCGGCGTATCTGCACGCGGCGGCTGTGGCGCGCTCGCGCGGATGAACGAATCGGACGCGCGCGGCCTGAGCGCCGACGACGAACAGGCACCGATTCGTGCCGTTGTGCTGCACGCGCACTGCTATCAGCCACCGCGCGAAGACCCGTGGCTCGAGCTCGTCGATGTCGAGCCATCGGCGGCGCCGGATCATGATTGGAACGAACGCATCGATCGTGAGTGCTACGCGCGGCTCGCCGCCACCGAAGTGCGCGTCGCCCCCGCGCGTCTCGACGATCCGCTGCCCACGGAAGCCGTCGCCGCCCTCGGCGGCGATGCACGCTCGCGGGCGCTCGCTGCGCTAAGCCGCGAACTCGGACCGCCGCCCGCCGCCGACGTGCCCGGTGGGCTCGCGCGGCTCGTCAACTGCTACGCGTGGTGCACGTTCGACGTGGGCGCGACACTGTGCGAGTGGCTCGAACGCGCCGCGCCGCAGACGTATCAGGCCATGCTCGCCGGTGATCGCGCGAGTCGCGCACGACTGCACGGGCACGGCAACGCCATCGCGGCGCCCTATCACCACGTGATTCTGCCGCTGGCGTCGCGTCGCGACAAGGTCACCGAAGTGCGCTGGGGGGTCGCCGACTTCACGCGACGCTTCGGTCGCGCACCCGAGGGAATCTGGCTCCCCGAAACGGCGATCGACGAAGAGACGCTCGATGTGCTCGCCGAGGAGGGCATCCGCTTCACCATCGTGTCGCCCTATCAGGTGCGCAACGCCGATCCCACCGGGCGACCGTTGCGCTGGCGATCGGCGAAGGGGCGCGAGGTGGCGCTCTTCACCTACGATGGACCGCTCGCGGGAGAGGTCGCGTTCGGTGGCTTGCTGCGCGACCCGGCCGCGATGGCGGCACGTCTCGCGCGGTGGGACCACGATCCGCGCGTACGCGCCACCGTGCTGGCCACCGACGGCGAAACGTTCGGTCATCATCACCGCGGTGGCGACGTGACGCTCGCGCGCGCCATCGCGCGCATGGCGGCGCGTACGGACGTGCGCGTGCACAACTTCTCGTCGCTGCTCGCGGAGCTGCCGCCGACAGCAGATGTCGAGCTTGTGGCACCGAGTTCATGGAGCTGCGCACACGGCGTCGAACGGTGGCGCAGCGACTGCGGCTGTCGCCTCGATCCGGGTGCGGGTACGTCGCAGGCGTGGCGCGGTCCCTTGCGGCGTGCGCTCACCTGGCTCGCCAACGAAGCGCACACGGTATACGCACTCGAAGCCCCTGCCCTCTTCACCGACGATCCGTGGGCCGTGCGCGATGCGTACGGCACGGTGGTGGCGCTCGATGGCGAAGCGCTCGCGAGTTTCGCGAAGCACGCGCTCTACCCGGATCGCCGTGATGAACCGGCGGCGGTACAACGCGCGCGCGAACTGCTCGAACTCGAGCGTGCGGCGCTTCGCCTCTTCACGTCGTGCGCCTGGTTCTTCGACGATGTCGCGCGCATCGAGACACGGCAGGTGCTGCGCTACGCGGCGCGCGTGCTCGAACTCAGTGGACGCGCGTCACGCCTCGAAAGTGGCCTGCTCGACCGACTGGGTGAGGCCCGCAGCAACGATCCGCGTGCCGG
>JALOPN010000206.1 GCA_025453875.1 Gemmatimonadaceae bacterium
CTTGCGGGCCGCGCAGCTTCGGCATATTTTCGGTCCATGCCTCGACTCACGGCGGACCGCACGCCCAGCGTCCAGTTGTCCCTGCTCGACGCCGCCAGCTCCACCGATGTCGCCGCGCTTCGCGAACTCGTGCGGCGGAACGCCCCCAACACCCCTGGCATCTACCGCATGCGTGGTGCGCGCGGCGATGTGCTGTACGTGGGCAAATCGCGGCAGATCCGCACACGCCTCCTGTCGTACTTCCGCCTCCCCTGGCCCGCACACCGGCACGCGCGGCTGGTTCGGGAGGCCGCACACATCGAGTGGGAGGAAGCGCCCAGCGAGTTCGCCGCGCTGCTGCGCGAGACGCGCCTGATTCGCGCTCACCTGCCGCCGTACAATCGCAAAGGCGCACGTCCACTCGATCGCTGGTGGGTCATTCTCGTGGACGGCGGTGACGTGCCGCGACTGCGCGTTCAGCGCGCAAGTGCGACCCTCGATCGACGGCAGTCACGCGGGACGGTCGTGATCGGACCGTTTGCGCAACGTGCCCCGCTCGTTTCCGCGGTGCGCGTCCTCAACGATGCGCTCGGCCTGCGCGACTGTCCCGATCGCACGCCCATGGTGCTGCGCGACGCCGGCGACCTCTTCGCCAACGATCCGCGCCTCGCCCGCACACCGGGGTGCCATCGCTACGAAACGCGGCGGTGTCTCGGGCCGTGTATCGCCGCGTGCAGTCACACCGAGTACCGTGTACAGTTGCGACGTGCGCAGGCATTTCTCGACGGCGCCACCGATGCGCCACGCAGCGACCTCGCGCGTGACATGGCGATGGCCAGCGCCCAGCTGCTGTTCGAGCGCGCCGGATGGCTGCGCGACCGGCTCACGGCACTCGAAACGCTCGAAGCGCAGTTGCTCCGTGTGCGTGAAGCGCTGCAGCGACCCTCGTTTGCGTATCGTGTGCCGAGTCGCGCCGGGGCCGATCGCATCTATCTCGTGCGCGATGGACGCGTGATCGCCGACGCCGCGCTCGACGATGCCGAGGCCATGGATGCGTTGCTCGCGCGAGAAGCCGAGCCGGTCGTGCGCGCCACGGCGCTCACGGTGGACGCACTCGAGGAACTCACCCTGCTCGAACACTGGTTTCGCACGCGCGCCGAGGAGCAGACGCGCACTGCGCCCACCGTACGGGAGCTGCTCGTGCGCCGCGTCCCCTGAATCCGTGACACACCGGCCGCGCACGGCGCACGGCCGGTGTGCAACACTCAGAGCGGAAGGATCTCCACGTGGGCGTGACCACGTGTGATGTGCAACTGGGCCACGCTCGGCATGAGATCGAACCGCTTCGGCCCCGCCGCTCCGGGATTGACCACGAGCGTATCGCCGATGCGCGTGATCATGGGCTTGTGCGTGTGTCCGTACACGATGACTTCCGCGTGCGGGTACGCCGCCACCAGCGATTCGGGTGTGGGCGAGCCGAGTTCGTGCCCATGCGTCACCACGATCCGGATGTTGCCGATGGTGATGTCGAGGCGCTCCTTGAGCTCGGGCTGCCCCGGCGCATCGGTGTTGCCGTACACGGCGCGCACAGGCGCGATCGCGTGCAGCTCGTTGAGCAGACTGCTGCCGTCCGGCAGCGTGCCAACATCACCGGCGTGCAGGATTTCACTCACACCCGCAAGCGCCGTGAACACCTCGGGTCGCAAGAGCCCGTGGGTATCGGAGATGAGACCGATGGCGATCGTGTCGCCACCGCGACCTTCGAGTGGTACTGGTGTCATGCGGGCTCCCCACCCCAGCGCTGGCCGATGGTGTGTTCGACGTCGAACTGATCGAGAATGCGGGCGACCACAAAGTCGACGAGCTCGGCGACAGACTGCGGTTGATGGTAGAATCCGGGGGCGGCCGGCAGCACGATCGCGCCGGCACGCGTTACCGCGGTGAGGTTTTCGAGATGCACGAGCGAGAGCGGCGTCTCGCGCGGCACGAGCAGCAGTCGGCGCCGCTCCTTCAACGTGACATCGGCCGCGCGCTCCACCAACGAACGCGACGTGCCATGGGCGATCGCGCTGACCGTGCCCATGCTGCACGGGCACACGATCATGCCCGACGTGCGGGCAGATCCACTGGCCGGCGCCGCACCACGATCTCCGTCGTCGAACACGGTGACGTGCGCATCGAATCGCTCCGGCCCCACCCACACGCGCAGCGCGTCCAGATCCTGCAACCCGCTCTCCGTACGCAGCAATCGCCAGCCGTGCGACGACACGATGAGCCAGGTCGGTACCGCATGTTGAACAAGCGCTTCGAGCAGGCGCACGGCGTACGGTGCGCCGCTCGCACCGGTGATGGCGAGCACGACGGGATGACGGGGCATCACGAGCGGCTCATCCGGCCGTGACCCCAACACCACGCCCGAGCAGCGTGGCGCCGAGCACACAGGTGAAGAAGACCATCGAGATGATGCCGTTCATCGTGAAGAAGGCGGCATCGAGTTTCGTGAGGTCATCGGCGCGCACGAGGCGGTGCTCCCACAGCAGCAACGCCGCCGCCAGTGCGACACCGAGCCAGAGCAGCGCGCGGGCGAACGTGGCGTCCGGCGCGGCGGCCAGTCCGAGTGGATCGGCCACAACAACCGCCGCCAGGCAGACCACGGTGAGCGTGTGCAACACACGCGCCACGAGAATCGCGTTCGGGACACCGATCGCCGACGGCAGCGAGTGCAACCCGTTGGCCCGATCGAACTCCGCATCCTGCAGCGCGTAGAGGATGTCGAAGCCACCAGTCCACGTCATCACGGCGAGCGAGAGCGCCGCGAGCCACCACGCCGGCGTGCTCCACGCCCCCGTGATCGCGAGGTAGCCACCGACCGGCGCAATGCCGAGGCCGAGCCCGAGCCACAGATGCGAAAAGCGCGTGAATCGCTTGGTGTAGCTGTAGCCGAGCACCCAGGCGAGCGCGATCGGGGAGAGCGCAAGGCACAGCGGATTGAGCTGCCACGCCGCCACGATGAACAGCCCGCTCATCACCGCAACCGCCGCGGTCGCCTGCGTCACCGTGAGCGCACCGCGCGGAATCTCGCGCATGGCCGTGCGTGGATTTCGTGCGTCGACGTCACGATCGACGATGCGATTGAAGCCCATGCCGGCAAAGCGCGCGGCCGTGAACGCCACGAGCACCCAGCCGATGTCGCGCAGCGACGGGAGGCGCACCGCGCTCGCGAAGCAGACACCCACCAGCGCGAATGGCAGCGCGAACACCGTGTGCGGCAGCTTCACGAAGTTGGCCAGCCGCACGAGCAGCGAGGTGCCCTCGAACACCTGGCCGTCGCGCGCGCCCGGCGGCATTGGCGCACCGGTGGGCGCCGTCACTTCGCCCCCGGCACGACGGGCGGCGTGGGCAGCCCGAGCTTGTGCCACATGGCATCAACGCTGGCCTTCGTGCCCGCATCCATGGCGATCATCTTCGGCCACGGGCGCGTAGAGCCCTCCTCCGGCCACTTGCGCGTCGCATCGATGCCCATCTTCGAGCCGTACGTGAACGCGCGACTGGCGTGATCGAGCACATCCACCGGCCCCATCGTGAAGCGCACGTCGCGATCGGGGTCCATGTTGTTGAGGGCGGACCACCACGCCTCCACCGGATTGCGCACGTTGATGTCGGCGTCGACCACCACGAGCACCTTCGCGAGCGACATCAGCCCCTGTCCCCAGAGGGCGTGCATCACCTTGTCCGCGTGTCCGGGATAACGCTTGTCGATGCTCACGAACACGAGGTTGTGGAACCCGCCCTCGGCCGGCATGTGGTAGTCCACGATTTCCGGGCACGTGAGCTTGAGCAGCGGCAGGAAGATGCGCTCGGTCGCGTGACCGAGATAGAAGTCTTCCATGGGCGGCTTGCCCACGATGGTCGTGGCGTACACGGCGTTGCGACGCATCGTCACCGCCGTGACGTGCACGCGCGGATACAGGTCGGCTTCGCTGTAGTAGCCCGTGTGATCGCCGAACGGCCC
>JALOPN010000029.1 GCA_025453875.1 Gemmatimonadaceae bacterium
CCGCGCCCGGGCAGCCGCAACTTCCTCGGGCACGTCAGCACGACGCTGCAGCAGATGAATCAGCGCGAGATGGCACTCGGCTCACGCGGTCGCTCCGGCGACCAGTGGGACATCTGGCAGGCGACCTACTCGCCGCTCGATGCCGATGGTTATCCCAAGCCCATCTGGGACAAGGCGACCGGTGTCATCGACACGGCGGTCGCCGCGTACTGGCGTGAGCACTACGATCTGTCGCACATCCTGCAGCGCGACTGGGCCACGCTCGGCCCCAAGCTCCACGACAAGATCAACCTGTACGTGGGCGACATGGACAACTACTACCTCAACAACGCGGTGTACCTCACCGAAGCGCGACTGCGCGCGTTCGAGAACCCGCGCTGGACGGGTGAGGTGCTCTACGGTGATCGCGACGAGCACTGCTGGAACGGTGATCCGTCGCGACCAAACGCAATCTCACGTCTGCGGTATCACCAGATGTACATCCCGCGCATCCTCGAGCGGATGCGTGCCCGGGCACCCTCGGGTGCCGACACGTTGTCGTGGCGCTACTGACGCGCCGTCCATCCCTCCGTTCACTCCTTCAGACATGACCAGCGCTCGTCTCGGCATCGGCTTCATCGGCTCCGGCTTCAATACGCGCTTCCACATGCAGGCCTTTCGCGGTGTGCGCGACGCGGATGTACTCGGCGTGTGGAGCCCCAACGGCAAGAATGCCGCGTCGGCGGCGCGCTTTGCGCGCGACCTCGATGTCGGCGCCTGCAAGGCCTACAAGAGCATCACCGAGATGGTCGCCGATCCGAGCATCGACGCGATCTGGCTCAACGGGCCCAACCACGCGCGCATCGAGAACGTGGAAGAGATCGTGCACGCGGTGCGCAGCGGCGCGGGAACGCTGAAGGGCATTGCCTGCGAGAAGCCGCTGGGTCGCACCGTCGCGGAAGCGAAGCAGCTTGTGAAGCTGTGCGAGTCGGCGGGCATCATGCACGGGTATCTCGAGAATCAGCTGTTCGCCCCGCAGGTGGTGCGCGGGCATGAGCTGCTGTGGAAGCGCGGCGCGGCCACCACCGGCAAGCCGTACCTCGCGCGCGCCGCCGAAGAGCACAGCGGCCCGCACATGCCGTGGTTCTGGAACGGCGCGATGCAGGGAGGGGGCGTACTCAACGACATGATGTGCCATTCGGTACTCGTCGTGCGGCATCTGCTCACCGCGCCCGGCGCGCCGCTCTCCACGCTCACACCGAAGCGCGTCACCGCGCACATCGCGTCGCTCAAGTGGACGCGGCCGGAGTACGCCAAGGTCCTCAAGAAGTCGATGGGTGTGGACTACACCAAGACACCGTCGGAAGACTTCGCGAGCGTGACGATCGAGTTCGAGGACGCGGATGGCCGCACGGCGATCGGCGAAGCCACCACGAGCTGGAGCTACGTGGGGCCCGGCTTGCGTCTCTCGGCGGAGCTGCTCGGTCCCGAGTACTCCATGCGCTGGAACTCACTCGAATCCGGGCTCGATCTCTTCTTCTCGCGCGCGGTGAAGGGGAAGGCGGGCGAGGATCTCGTCGAGAAGCAGAACGCCGAAGTCGGGCAGATGCCGGTAGTGGCGGATGAAGCCGTGGCCTACGGCTACGAAGCCGAAGACCGGCACTTCGTGCGCGCGTTTCTCGGCAAGGAGACGCCCAAGCTCACGTGGCACGACGGCCTCGAGGTCGTGCAGCTGCTCATGACGGCGTATCAGAGCGCCGAGCAGGGGAAGACGCTGAGCTTCCCGCCGCGCGGCCTCGAGAAGTTCGTGCCGGCGGTGGCGCAGGGGACCTGGCGGCCTTGAAGCGACGGGCTGGACCCCTGGGGCTTGTTGACAGTGCCGTATGTGGTTACCATACATCATGACCGAGCCCACCAAGACCACCGTCTACCTCGATCCCGACGACTACCGGCGCCTCAAGGCGATCGCGCGGGCGAAGGGGTGCAGTACCGCGCAGCTCGTGCGCGAGGCGGTGTCCGAGTACGCGCGGTCGCAGCCGGTGCCGGTGCGGCCGTCCAGCATCGGCGCCGGACGGAGCGGTCGGCACGACCTGTCCGAGCGAGCGGAGGAACTGCTCGCCGGGCTCGGTGAGACGTCCGCGTGAGTTGGGGAATGCGCTCCGGTGTCATCGTCGCGGACACCGGAGCGATGCTCGCCCTCGTGGATGCCGACGATGCGCACCACGCCGCGATGGCGGCGCTCTTCGATGACGATCCGGGTGCGTGGGTGCTCCCCTGGGCAATCCTGCCCGAGGTGGACTACCTGCTGACCACGCGCGTGGGCGAGACCGCAGCGGCGGCCGTACGCGCCGATCTCGCCGCTGGTGCCCTCACGGTGGAGTGGGGCGATCTCGACGACCTTGCGCGTGCGCAGCAGCTGTGCGCCCAGTACGCGTCGCTTCAGCTCGGGCTCGTGGACGCCATCGTGGCCGCCACCGCCGAACGGTTGCGCGCGCGCGCGATCGCGACGCTCGACCTGCGCGACTTCGCGCCGCTGCGCCTGCTGGGTAATCCGCAGCTCTGTCCGCGCGACCTGCCGCGCGCAGGTTGAGGCGCACCTGCGCGCGGTGGTGCGTGCTTATCGTTTGGCGACCGGGCAGGTGTTGACGCCGAGCACCGAATAGAGGGGGCACGAGCCAAGCAGCCCCGTCGCGAGCGGAATCACGCCCAGCCAACCCCACGCTGTTTGCGGACCGACCTGCGTGAGCGCGAGCAGACCGAGGCCGAGGGCGACGCGCACGACACGTTCGACGGGATGTTCGTTGCGAGCGAAGAGCGCAGACATGATGACGAGCTCCAGTGAGTGGGGGAGTGACCGGCGGATCCTGCTGCCCTACGGAGCCAGACAACGGCGCAAAGGATTCAGGGCGTCTCGGCCACCCGGGCACGCACGCGCGCGAGCAGCCCGCCAACACGCGCGTCGGACCACGTCGTGGTCGGCGTGCCGGCGCGCAACGCCGCCACGATCTCGCCCACGCTGCCGCCAAAGCGCGCGCACGTGTCGCACTCGGCGAGATGGGCCTGAATGGCGGCGACACGTTCTGGCGGCAATCCGCCGTCGAGAAACTCCGAGAGATCCTCGAGCACATCACGGCAGCGCAACCCGGCCACCAGGCGATTCAGGTCAGGCATGGGCGTCTCCGGATCGGAACGGTGCGGGGCGTGAGGTCGGTGTATCGGTTGCGTGTTCGAGTCGGCGCACGATCACGGCCAGACGAAGCCGCGCCCGATGCAATCGACTCTTCATGGCGGGCAGTGTCAGTTCGAGGGCGGCCGCCGTTTCATCGCCGGAGAGGCCCTCCATGTCGCGCAGCACGAGGATGTCGCGATCGAGCGCCTCGAGCTGCTGCAGGGCCACCTGCACGAGCTGCACGCGATCGGCCGTGCTGCTTTCGGAGGCGCTGCCCCAGCCGGCGGCGAGCGCGATCGCATCGAGCGAGTCGGCGGCATCGAGCGGCGCAAAGTGATCGGGCTCCCCCACGCGCCGCCGTGCCGTGTGGCGCACCGCGTTGCGCGCGATCGTGAACAACCACGCGCGCGCCGTGCCGTCGCCGCGAAAGCCGTGCGCGCCACGCCACGCGGCGACGAAGGTGTCCTGCATGGCGTCATCGGCGTCGGCGTCACGCACGCCGAGTGACGCGAGAAAGCGGTGGACGTGCGCCGCATGCCGCGTCACGAACTGGTCGAACGCCGTGGTGTCGCCGGCGACCGTGGCACGCAGCAGCGTGGCGTCCGAGGGAGTATCGGGAGTCATCACCGCACAGAGCCAGCGCGCGCCCGGAAGGATTCCGCTCAGCGCGAATCGAGGGGACGGGCGTTCACCCCGAGGGCGGCGAGCCGCTGCATGTGCACGGTGAGCCGCGCGTGGAAGTGCCCGAGGTCCTTGCGGGAGCGTGGCGTCCAGACGACCTCGGCGAGGGCGCTCAGCCGCGGAAACGCCATGTATTCGACGTGGCGCGGCGTGCGCATGTACTCGGTCCAGTGTTGCGCCTGCGCGCCGAGCACGTGGCGAGCCTGCTCGTCGGTGAGCTCCGGTGGGAGCGGCTCGTAGGTATACACGGTGTCGAGTGGCAGGAAGCCACCGAACGCGAGCGGTTCGTTCGCCTTGTTGGCCGATTGGTAGTAATCGAGGTACGTATGCGACGTGGGCGCCATCACCACATCGTGCCCGGCCTTCGCGGCTGCGATGCCGCCCGCCGTGCCGCGCCACGACATCACGGCGGCATTCGGCGCGAGGCCACCTTCGAGAATCTCGTCCCAGCCGATGAGCCGCCGCCCCTTCGACGCGAGATAGGTGTCCATGCGGCGAATGAACCAGCTCTGCAGTTCGTGCTCGTCCTTCACGCCGAGTTCGCGCATGCGCGCCTGCACGCGTTCACTCGCCTTCCATTGCGCCTTGTCGGCTTCGTCACCGCCAATGTGTATGAACGGGGACGGGAACAGCGCCATCACTTCATCGAGCACATCGTGCATGAACGCGATCGTGCGTTCCTCGACGTTCATGATGAAGTTGCTCACTCCCCACACCTGCATGGGCACGATGACGCTGTCGGGATAGACGCCAAGCTGCGGATACGCGGCCAGTAGCGCCTGCGCGTGTCCCGGCATCTCGATCTCGGGTACGACCGTGATGTGCCGCGCGGCAGCGTAGGCGACGACTTCGCGCACATCCTCCTGCGTGTAGAAGCCGCAGTGGCGCGACTCGTCGTAGCGGCGCGTCGCTTCGCTCGTGGTGAACGGCCCGATGAGCGTACGCGGCCGGCAGCTGCCCACCTCGGTGAGACGCGGGTACTTCCGGATCTCGAGGCGCCACCCCTGGTCGTCGGTGAGGTGCCAATGAAACGTGTTGAGCTTGTGCAGCGCGAGCAGGTCGATCCACTTCTTCACGAAATCCACGGGCATGAAGTGGCGCGACACATCGAGGTGCGCGCCACGCCAGACGAAGCGGGGGCGATCGACCACGCGGACCGCGGGCACGGCCCACGTGACGCCAGCCTGCATTGCGTCGCGCAGCACGGCCGGCGGCAGCAGCTGCCGCAGCGATTGCACGCCGTAGAAGAGCCCGGTGGCTTGCGGCGCACGAATCTGCACGCGCTCGCGCGTGACATCGAGTACGTAGCCCTCGGCGCCCAGCGAATCGAGCGTTCGATCGCGCTGCAGCACGATGTGCGCGCCACGCGCCGGGGCGGTCGAGACCCCGAGGGCAAACCCGGTCGCGGGCGCGAGATCACGCGCAAGCTGATGCGCGAGCATCGTGTCGGCGCCGCGGGTGTGGATGATCGTGCGCGCGGTCAGGAGGAACTCGCCAGAGCGCGGTTCAAGTACGGCGGGGCGCGGGATGATGGCGTAGCGCGCCGCGTCGGCCGGCTGGGCGGTGAGCGAAGTTGCCACGGTCACGCCGAGCAGCAGTGCCGTGAGCACTCCGCACCTCACCGGTGGCAGACGGCGCAAGCGTCGTGCGAACTCAGGCATGCGATGCCGCATCGAGTGACGCCTCGAGCGCCCGCAGCGCGAGCGCGAGGTCGGCGAACGGTGTCGGATCGGTGGCTGCCGCGTGCAGGGCACGCAACCGCGCCTCGGTGACGAGTGGTGCAAACGCGTGCGCGCGAACGCCGCCGCCGGCCATGATGGTGAGCGCGTCGCCTACCTGCCGCTGCCACGCCCCGAGGCGTGCGGCTGCGTGCACCGCAGGACCTGGCCCACCAGCCGTGAGCACGCCACGCACGCCGAGCGAGACGAGCTGCTCGAGTGCACGCTCCGGGTCAGCGAGCTGGTCGAATGCGCGGTGAAACACCACCGGCAGGCCGTCCGCTTCGTGGACACATTGCGCGACCGTATCCGTATCGAGGGTGCGGCCATGTGTGATCGCGCCGAGTACCACGCCGCGCGCGCCGGCGCGCCGCGCGAGCACGAGATCACGACGCATGATCGCGCGCCAATCGACGTCCACGGTGAAATCGTGTGTGTGCGGGCGGATCATCACGTGCACCGGGACGCTCGACATCGCCACGCAGGCTTCGGTGAGCGCGAGACTCGGTGTGGTCCCGCCAGCACCGGGACCACAGAGCTCGAGCCGGTCCGCACCGGCGGCGATCGCCGCTCGCGACTCGGCGAGCGACGAGACACAGGCTTCGAGCAACGTGCGGCCGATCGCCGTGGTCACGCGCGGGACTGTTGGGCCAGACGTCACGCCGCCACCGGCGTGCTCGCCGGTCGTGGACGGAACAGCAGGAGGAACACGACCAGCACAACCGCCGCCATGGCGGCCGGCACCAGCCAGATGCTCGTCCAGTTGTGCGCATCTCCCACGCGATACGCTTCCACGATCCGTCCCGCACTGTACGAGCCGATGAAGTTGCCGAGTCCCAGCGTGACGAACGCGAGGAAGCCCTGGGCCGATGCGCGAATCGCCTTGGGCGCCTGCTGATCGACGTAGATCTGGCCGGTCACGAAGAAGAAATCGTAGCACACGCCATGCAGCAGGATGCCGGTGTAGAGCAGGGCGAGTCCGCTGTCGGCGTTGCCGTACGCGAACGCGACATAGCGCGCGGCCCAGGCGAGCATGCCCACCAGCAGAATGCGCTTGACCCCCCACTTCGCGAGGAACCACGGCAGCAGCAGCAGGAATCCGATCTCGGACATCTGGCCAAGTGTCTGCATCGCCGCCGGTGCGGGTACGCCGAGTTCGTTCAGGAACGGGTTGGTGAAGGCGTAGTAGAACTGCAGCGGAATGCACAGCAGAAACGAGCCGAACACGAACATCGTGAACGAGCGGTCCTTGAGCAGCTGCAGCGCATCGAGCCCGAGCGCGTCGCGCGCCGAGAACGGCTGGCCGGCGGCGTGCGGTGGTGTGTGCGGCAGCATGAATGAGAAGAGGCCGAGCACGATCGACGCGCCGGCAGCGATGCGCATGGGCGTCGCCGTCGATTCCACCGCCAGCCACCCCACGAGCAGGCCGGCCACGATCCATCCCACCGTGCCCAGCACACGCACGCGCGGGAAGTCCCGCGCCGCATCGGGCAGGTGATCGAACGAGATCGAGTTGGACAGCGCGAGCGTGGGCATGAAGCACAGCGCGTACGCGAGCAGGAGCCAGTAGAACGGACCAAAGCTCGTCTGCGACGCCGCGAGAAAGAGGAACGCGCCACCCGCGAGGTGCAGCACACCCAACACACGCTGCGTCGCGAAGAAGCGGTCGGCCACCATGCCGACGAAGAACGGCGAGACAATGGCGGCCACGGCGTTCGCGCCGTAGGCGAGACCGATCTGTCCGCCATCGAATCCGAGTGTGCTGCCGAGCCATGTGCCCATCGTCACGGCCCAGGCGCCCCACACGAAATACTGCAGGAACATCAGCACCGAGAGCTTGAACCGCACGGTGCCATCGGCGGCCCGGCTCGTGCTCACGGCAGTTCCTTCACGCGCAGGTTGCGGAACGCGACGCGATCACCGTGATCCTGCAGTCCGATGTGTCCGCGGGTGGCACGTCCGTACGGGGGCCACTCGTTGAACTTGCTCGCCTTGACCTTCGCTTCCCAGTCGGGCGACCACAGTTCGTACTCGAGCAGCTTGGTGCCATTGAGCCAGTGCTCCACGTGCGCCCCATTCACCACGATCCGGCCTTCGTTCCATTCGCCCACCGGCTTCGTGTGTCCCTCGGGCGATTCGTAGAGACCGTACGCGGCGCCCGCCGAGGTGAGACGTGAGCCACCGTCGCGATGCGCCGAATCATCGAGCACCTGGTATTCCGGCGCGCTCATGTACGTCACTTCGACGGTCGGATCGATGCGATAGAACACGCCGCTGTTGCCACCCGGCGTCACCATCCACTCGAACGCGAACTCGAAGTTCGCGTACTGCGCGGTCGTGACGATGTCGCCGCCTTCCCCCACGCGCGTGATCGCGCCGTCCACGACGGCCCAGCCCGCCGGAGGGACACCCGGCTTCTGGTGACCCTGCCATCCGGCCAGCGTCGCGCCATCGAAGAGCGGACGCCACATGGTGTCGGTCGTGGCCGCCGTGGCGTCATTCACCGTCACCGAGTCGCTGGCTACCGCCGCGTCGCTGTCGCCGCCACCGGCGCACGCAAGGAGGAGGGCAATCATTGGTAGCAGCCGGTGCGCGGAAGGGCGAAGCACGAAGGTCATGGTGGGAACGGTCCGTGGAAGGGACAACGCGCGGGGGGAGGGTACGACGCGCGAAGGCTGAGGCGAACGTACCGCCGCGCACGCCGCGCCTCAAGGAACGTCCGTACGCGGCCGCCCTTGCGTTATCTTGCACCCATGGCTGCTTCCGCTCCGCCGGCGCCCACGACGTCATCACCGCGTCGTCGCGCCCTGCTCACCACGGGCCTCCTCATGCTGCTCGGCATCGTGCCCGGCATGGGACTCCCCGGCGGGCTCATGCTCGGCCTCGCCGACCGATTCATCATCGCGTGGCAGGGGAGCACCGCGTTGCGCGCCATCGGCGAGACCGCGTGGCCGCTGTCCATCATCGTGACGGTGTTGCTGCCGTTGCCGCTGCTGCCGGCGTTGTCCTGGGTGGGCGGCTGGCGACGTGTTGGTGTGGGACCGCGCCTGCTCACCGTGCTGGCCGTCATGCTGGTCTGGGGGGTGCTGGTCGCGCTCGCGGGGCTGCTCATCGCCGTCCGGCGTTGAACGCGGCTCACCACACCGGTGCGCGGTGCGTGACCGCGCGTGTTCCTCTCATGCGTCGGAGCTGACGATGGAGACGGTCCTCGCGGTTGCGGTGGGACTCGGGTTGGCGGCGGCCTCCGGGCTGCGCGTCTTTCTGCCACTCTTCGTGCTTGGCGTCGCCGCCGCGACCGGGACGGTGCCGGTGGCCGAGGGGTGGGCATGGGTCGGGTCGCAGGCGGCACTCATCGGGCTTGGCACGGCGATGGTGCTCGAGATCGCGGCCTACTACATCCCGTGGCTCGATCAGGCGCTCGACGTGATTGCCACGCCCGCCGCCGTCATTGCCGGCATGATCGCGAGCGCCTCTGTGCTCGTGGACATGCCGCCGATGCTCAAGTGGGCCATCGTGATCATCGGCGGTGGTGGCATCGCCGGCCTCACGCAGGGCGCGAGTGTGCTCGCGCGCTTCAAGTCCTCCACGCTGACCGGGGGGCTCGGCAACCCGGTGGTGGCCACGGCTGAGTTGATCGGATCGGTACTGCTCGCGCTGCTCGCCGTACTGCTGCCCATCGTTGGTCTGCTGGTCGCGGTCGTCGTGCTCGTCTGGCTGATGCGTCGCGCGTGGCGCACACGTTCCGCGCGTCCGAGCGAACCGGCACCAGTGCTCCCTTCCACCTGACAACAGATGCACGACGACGCGCTGCGCTTCCCGATCGGCAAGTTTGTTCGCCCCACGCAGGTGAGTCGCGCTGAGCGCGACGACGCGGTTGCCCGCATCGCCGCGTTGCCACGCACCGTGCGCGCGGCGGTGGAGGGTCTCGATCCGGCCCAGCTCGACACACCGTATCGACCGGGGGGATGGACCGTGCGTGAGGTGGTGCACCACCTTGGGGACAGCCATCTCAACGCCTACGCTCGGCTCGCGCTCGGCCTCACCGAAGACGCGCCGATGATTCGCGCGTACGATGAAAACACGTGGGTCCGCGTTGGTGCCACCACGCAACCGCTCGCGGCACAACTCGACTTTCTCGAGGTGCTGCACGCTCGTCTGCACGCGCTGGCGGCCACGGTGAGCGACGAGACCGGCGCGCGCACGCTCGTGCATCCGGTCAACGGTCCGCTCACGGTGAACGTGCTGCTCGCGCTCTACGCGTGGCACGGACAGCACCACGTCGCACACATCACCACGCTGCGCGAACGCAACGGCTGGTGAGGGACATCGGCAGCGACGCGCTGGCGTCGCTGCGCACGTCCCGGTCAATCGCGACCGCGTACCACCGCGCCACGCGCGCCAACGAGCGTGATGTCGCGCCCCGGTCCACCGCCGGTCACGCCGTACAGGAACGCACGCGTCGAGGCATCGATCGTGCGCCACGCGGCGCCGTCGAAACGCAGCACGGTCCCGCTGTCACCCACCGCGTACACGTCGGTGGGGCCACGTCCCCAGATGCCGCGCAGATCACGTGTCGTGGGTGACACCATGGCACTGATGCGTTCGCCATCCCAGCGCAGCAATGCCCCACGATCGCCCGTGAAGTACACGTCGCTCGCGGACGAGCCCCAGACACCACGCAGATTGTTCGTCACGCCCGTCGGGACCGACTGCCAGCGCGTGCCGTCGTAGCGGAGCACCAGCCCCGAGTCTCCCACCGCGAACAGTGAGCCGGCACTTCGGCCCCAGACGGCACGCAGGAATCGGGTGGTGCCGCTCGCTTCGCTGATCCAGCCGGTGCCATTGGAGCGCAGGATGGTGCCGGCTTCGCCCACGATCACGTGTTCGTTGGGGCCGATGGTCCACACGCCGCGATACACGCGCGGTGTGCGCTCGGCCGCGACCTGCCATCGTGTGCCATCGAACCGAATGATGGCGCCGGTGTCGCCAACGGCGACAATGTCGTTCGGTCCGCTGCCACTGATGCCATACAGGTCGTTTGCTCCGGGCACGTCGAGCCACTGCAACGAATCGCCGCGTCGCACGCCCACCGCGCTCCCCAGCCCGACGACGTAGGTTGCCGCGTCGGGGCCGCTGCCGTCGGTCCACGCCGACAGCAGGAGTGCATCGAGTCGTTCGACGATGGGGCGACCGCCCGACGGCACGCGGTAGATCGCATTGAACCAACCCGCCGCGCGCACACCACCGCCGCCGACACTCGACGGGGCGAGCGCGCGAAGATTCTGTCCCGAGCCGATCCCGAGTGCGGTCCACTGCGCGCCATCGAAGCGCCAGAAGGCGCCGTTGTTGCCGGCCGCGTACAGTTCGTTTGACGATCGGCCGAGCAACGCGAACAGATTCACAACGGCCGGTGTGCTCATGCGCGTCCAGTCACTGCCGTCCCAGCGCAGCACGGTACCACCCGTTCCCACGGCGAACGCGCTGGTGGGACTCTCGACCCACACGTCGAGTAGCAACGCCGACGTCGGTGACTCGATCGACCGCCACGTGAGTCCGTCGTATCGCAGAATGGTGCCGTTGTTGCCAACGGCCCAGAGGTCACTCGGCGACGAGCCACCGAGGCCCCAGATCTCGTCGTTGGTGTCGGTGCCCTGCACACTCCAGAGGCGTCCATCCCACCGCGCGATCACGCCACCATCGGCGAACGCCCACACGTGGGTCGCATCGAGCCCCCACACGCCGAGCAGTGTGCCGCGTATGGGCGACGCAACGCGTTGCCAACTCGTCCCGTCGCCGCGCAGCAGGACGCCGCCGGCGCCGGTCGCCCAGAGGTCGGTGGGACTCGCGCCCCAGATGCCGGTGATGATCTGGCTGTCGGCGGGCGCCGGAACGCGAGTCCACGGCCCACCGTGCACCGATTTCCAGATGGTGCCGTAGCTGCCACCCGCCCACGCCGTACCGGCACCATCGTCCCACAGGGCGAGCAGCGAGGCATCGTTCTCGCCTTCGCGCAGCACGTCCCACGTGCGCGCTCCGCTGGCCGTCGGCGTGACGACGACCGGTACTTCAGCCGAGAGCGCCGCGACGGTCACGCGAATGCGCGCGGTCCCGGTGCGCACCGCCGTCACTTCGCCGAACGCGGACACCGTGGCGACGTCGGTCGCGTCGCTCGCCCATGTGGCGGCATACGAGGGCACGGGCGCCCCGGTGCTATCGAGGACTTCAAGGGCGAGCTGGCGTGCCTGACCCGGTTGCAGAAACGTCGTAGCCGGCACGATCCGAACGACTGCGGGTGACGCGGGGCCCGGCGGCGTGACCGGGGCTGCGCCATCGCAGGCCGCGAACAGGAGCGCCGCGAACGCACCGGCGACGGTGCGTCGAGCGCCAATCAACAGAGGAAAGGCCATGCGCGGACGCTATGCAACACCTGGGCGTGAGGCAACGGGCGTGGGCGTCTTGCTCTACATTCCAGCATGCTCACCCCCTTCTGCCTTTCGCGCGCGTCGGCGCGCGGACTTGCCTCGCTCGTTGGCGCTTCGCTGATCGCCGCCGTGTCACTCGCGGCGCAACCGGCGCCCTCCAGCGACGTGTTTCTCGTGCCCCTCGCGCGGACCAACGACGGCTGGCGTGTTGGCGTCCCCGCCAACGCGTCGCGCTACGCAGGCTACGACAACCAACCGGCATTCGCCGCCGATGGTCGCGCCCTGTACTTCACACGCGTCGGTGCCGACGGACAATCGGACATCATGCGCGCCGACTTCAGCACCGGCCGCATCGATCCGATCGCCGTGACGGCCGAGAGTGAATACTCTGCGTTCCCGACGCCCGACAGCACCGCGCTCGCCGTCGTGCGCGTCGAGCGTGACAGTACGCAGCGCTTGTGGCGCCTGCCCCTCGACGGGAGCGCCCCCTCGGTGCTCGTCCCCGATGTGAAGCCGGTGGGGTACTTCGCGTTCGCCGACGATACCACGCTCGCGATGTTCGTGCTCGGTTCGCCCGCCACGCTGCAGGTGGCCACGGTTGGTCGGCCGGGCACGCGCACTGTGGCACGCAACATCGGCCGGTCGCTGCATCGCATTCCCGGCACGTCGCACGTGAGCTTCGTGCAGAAGAGCGCGTCCGGTTGGTACATCATGCGACTCGATCCGCGCAGCGGCGCGATCGATACGCTCGTGGCGACGCGTCCGCGGCGTGAAGACTACGCGTGGCTCGACGAACGCTCGATCGTGATGGGGGACGGCGCCGCGCTGTATCGCTACACGCTCGGCGACAGCGCCTGGACACCGTTCGCCGACTTCGCGTTTGCGCGGTTGCGCAACATCACGCGCCTTGCCGTGAGTCGCAGCACCAATCCTCGAGCGGCGCTGTGGCTCGCGGTGACCGCCGAACAGCCCGATCGGCCGCGTGTCGCGCGCGACGACGGCACGCCCACGCCCAGCGTGCGCCCCGACGATGTACGACGCGACCTGGCGATTCTCGCGGCGGACAGCATGGAAGGGCGCGGCACCGGCACACCGGGCGGCGCACGCGCGGCGCGCTGGTTGAGCGAGCAGTTCCGCGCCGCGGGGCTGACGCCCGCCGGTGACGCCGGCACGTTCCTGCAGCGGGTGCCGCTGCAGAAGGCCGCGTCATTCGCGCCGGGTGGACGCAACGCGCCGCGGCCGGTCGCGAGTTGGGCGGCGTGGGACTCGCTCGCGCCCGATCAACGCCTCGAGGCCGCGAATGTCGTCGGGGTGATCGAGGGCAGCGATCCCACGAAGCGCGACGAGGTGGTGCTCGTCACGGCGCACTACGATCACATCGGCATCGGTCGCGCCGTCAACGGCGATTCGATCAACAACGGCGCCGACGACGATGCGTCGGGCACGATCGGCCTGCTCGAGTTGGCCCGCGCCCTCGCCAAGGGCGCGCGGCCTGCGCGCACGGTGGTGTTCGCGGCTGTCACGGGTGAAGAGGTCGGCCTCATCGGTACGCGCTGGTACATCAACCACCCGGTGCGCCCGCTCGAGCGCACCGTCGCGAATCTCAACCTCGAAATGATCGGCCGACCGGATACGCTGACCGGTGGCGTGGGGACCGCGTGGCTCACCGGCTACGAACGGAGCACGTTCGGCGATCTCATCGCCGATGCCGGCGTGCCGATCGTACCCGATCCGCGACCGACGCAGCGTTTCTTCGAACGCAGCGACAACATCGACTTCGCCCGACGCGGCATTCCGGCGCACACGTTGTCGACGTTCAATCTGCACACCGACTATCACACGGTGCGTGACGAGGCAGCGACCCTCGATCCGGTGCACATGGCCCGCGTGATCGAAGCGGCGTTCGTGGCGCTGCGTGCGCTGGCGAACGCTCCCGAGGTGCCGACCTGGCATCCGGGAGGACGCCCCTGATCGTGTGAGCTCGGGCGCCACAACGCGAACGGCCGGTCGATTGCGCCAGGGCAATCGACCGGCCGTTGTCCTGCTGGCCTGCGACCGGATTACGGCGTCTTGACGAGCGCCTTGATTTCGGGCGGCAGGTTGAACGCGTCGCCGGCGACCGTGTTGAACGTGACATCGTTGAGCGTGATGTTCACATCCTGACCGTTCTGCGACTGCGAAATCTTGGTGGGCAGCTTGAGCGCACCGAACGTCTTGTATTCACCCACGACGGCGTTCACATCCATGTTGCCCATGGGCGTCGGGACCGTGGTGGTGGTGCCGATGTAGAGACCGGTGGCGACCGAGTAGAACGCGTGCACCAGCGGGCCGACCTTGCGCTTCATGGCGACCTTGTAGGCTTCTTCGCCGCCGAACATG
>JALOPN010000207.1 GCA_025453875.1 Gemmatimonadaceae bacterium
GCTGCTCGCGAGCTGGCAGAGGAAACGGGGTACACGGATCCGATCGGCCGGCTGATTCGGACGCGTGACGAGGTGTACGCCACCGCGAATGTTCCCACCTCGCGATGGCTCGAGCAGTACTACGAGGTGCGCACACGTGGCGGGCCGCTCCGCACCAGTGGCTGGACCGATGAAGAGCGAGCGACCATCCGTGAATCGAAGTGGTGGACGGTGGACGAATTGCGCCACACTGCGGAGACGGTTCGGCCGTCGTGGTTGGTGGATGAACTTGCGGCGCTGCTGGTGATGAGCGGCGATTCGTGCGAATCAACGGGTTGACGACTGGTCGAGGCAGATGGTCGGTGCCGGGGGCTCCTGAACCGCCCGGGGTTTTCCAGACACGCTGCACTGGTGGAACACGCGCGCCTCTTCCGATCCCCAAGGGAGCTGCGTTCCCGCGCCCTCCCTCAGACGGAGTTGCTGACCCGTTCGAACGGGGACGCGAAGCGCGCCAGCGGGTCGCCGACCACGTCCGTCGCCTACCCGGTCGACGGCCGCAGGTGTTCAGGGCGGAGGCGCGGGACCGGGCGGCGACCATCGACGCCCGTTGCAAGCGGAAGGTCATCGGTTCGATCCCGATACGCTCCATGAGAAGCGGAACGGACGTCGCACTGGGTACGGCGGCCGTTCTCCGTTCGGTCCGTGTTCGTGCGCGGTCGAAAAGAGTGGGGCCGGTTGTCTGACGATTTTCTCATGCACGCGTCGGGTGCGCGGGTTAGGCTCCCGTGGTCCGCCGCGTGGGCGCGATCGCGCGGCCTCGTGAGCGTCAGGCCGTTGTGCGCCTGTTCATCTCCCCCCAGACACGACTCGAGTACCGCATGCGCGTGGGCAGTCATCTTGCCGCGGTCCTTCGCCTGTTGCTCCTCTGCACGTGTGGGCGCGTCATGGCCGCGCAGACGCATGGGCTGACGCCTGACGCGTTGGCCACCGCGTGGACCGGGGTGCGCGTGCCGGCTTGTCGCACCGATCCGGCTCGCTCCATGGCGCCGCCGGGCGGGCAGCGGTGCATCTGGCGCGGCCGCACGGCAGCGACCTGGGACGCAGCCGAAGTCGTCGGCACGCGGTTGCCGGATAGGCGTATCGGCCATGTGGTCTGGGCGCGCTTGACGCGCGACTCGGTGGGGGCGCTCGCGGTGCGTGACTCGGTGCATGCGGCACTGGTCGCACGTGGCGTCTCGGTACACGAATGCCAGTGGGGCGCGCGCCTGTGGCTCGCCCCTGACTTCGCCGCGCTCTTCAGCCTTGGGGCGCGGGATCGCGCCAAGGGCGGTTGGCGCATGAGCATTCAGGTCGTCGACGATCCGAGCGCGGTGCCGGCGTTCATGTGTCGTGGGGTGCCCCTGACTCCGCGAACGGGGCAGACTCGGCGCCGGATCGATTCCTGAGTCGGGCAAACCAGGGGTTCAGGCTGATGGGCCCCGCCGATCGATGCAGCGAACGGACCGCTTCAGACGGTGTCGCCCGCAGGGACCCCCCGTCGGTCAGCCTGCGCAGTTCGCTCACCCGACCAATGCTCGACATGACAGCGCAGCGCCGAGTCGCAGGTGGCGAAGGAGATACCGAGAACGACCGTGATCTGCTGCGCATTCAGGAGCTGCTTCATGGCCTCATTTGCTCCCGTGCGAGGGAGGGCGGGATCGCGATTCCCCGGCGTCTGCCGAAGCTCGACCGCGCGATGGCGGACGAGGTGGAGCCCCGGTGGTTCCCGGTGCCCGGCATGTCCGGAGGCTTCGCATACGCCCTCAGGCGAGAGGGCGTGGTGCCGGTTCTGCACGTGGAGTCATGGAGCCGCGTGGTGGATGGTTTTAATTTGCGACATCACGTCCATCCGTCGCAGGTCATCCTCGTCGAGCAAGGCATGGCCTGGTGCCGACCGATTCCGTCATCAGGCTTCACGCGAGCATCCCCATCGCACCGACATGGAACGTGATGACCAAAGTCGACTCGCAGGTAACCGAGCTCATCGGCCGAAACATCCTGACGGCACAGCTCCTCCTCGCCGGGCTGGAGGTCGCGCTCCCGATGCGAGACCGTGGCACGGATCTCGTCATCTATCGCGATCTGCCCGAGCGGAAGACGCGGTTCGAGTGCTTGCCGCTGCAGATGAAGGCCGCTGCGAAGGAGTCGTTCTCGGTCGACCGGAAGTACGAGAAGTTTCCTGACCTTCTCCACGTCCATGTGTGGAACATCGCGTCAGCAGGCGAAGATCACCCTGTGTTCGCCATGACCTACGCTCACGCGATTGCCGTCGCGGAGAGCATGGGCTGGACGCGGACGACGACGTGGGAGAAGAAGGGGTCATACACCACCACGCAGCCCTCGGCGAAGCTGAAAGAGCTGTTGCGCCAGCATCTGATGACGCCCGAGCGCTGGAGGAATGTGTTTTCGATCGTCGGGCGAAGTGCTGGCTAGCCTGGGTGCTTGACTGCACAGCGACCGATACGGCTTGATCTGATGGAGGCGTAATGCAGTCGCCGCGCAGCAGGAGCCCGTCGCGATCGGCATAGCGCGCCTGATTCGATCTGTTCTTGCAACCAAGGAGGTCGTAGTGCGGCCCAAGCTGCTGCTCATCGGACTGCTCGCACTGCCGCTGCGGATGCACGCGCAGCAGGCGACGCGTCTCGTGCCGTTGCAGATTCCGGAAGGCGAGATCCTGCGCTGTATCCGCCCCGACGGCGCACAGCCCGTTCGGGCGAACGGCGTGCAGTCGCGGGAGTTCCGCATCGGGTCCCCGGAGGCAGAGCGGACACCGGAGGGACTCGAGCGTGGCCGAAAGATCACGGTCGCCGCGGACTCGCTCGGACGGCCCCTGTTGCTGATCGAGGAAGTGTCGCGAGGTTGGGACGGCGGCGTCGTGATCGTGCGGATGTTCGGACACGATTCCACCGCGTCGATGCGACAGGATGTCACGGTCGACAGTGTCGCGTTGGCACGGGCCATTGCCGCCGAAGACTGGACCGGCGTCTCCTCGGCCGTCCTCAGTCCTCCCCCCCGGCTGCTGACTGCGGCCGAGCGTGAGCAGGCCGATCGCCTGGCCGCGTGGCTGTGGGCGCGCCGATGCGGACGGCCCGACGCGTGAACCGGTGGCTTCCGACGTCGCCGATGCGCTGCCCGAGAGCGCGCTGACGCTGTCGGACGTCGGGCCCTACCTCCGAGCGCAGACGGAGCCGCTGCTGTCGCGTGCCCAGGTGCTCACCTGCGTCGGCCTGCTCGAGACCACGCGGCTCGCGCTCAGCCGGGAGACGGACGTGGAGCATGCGGAGGGGCTCCAGCGGCGCTTCGGCGGGGCACGCCGACCCGAGGCGGTCGGTCGCCACCCGGAGCGCTCGCCTTCCCTCGAGTGACGGCGTGTCGCCACGCGTCGGGCATGCGCGTCGTCTCGATCGTCGCGAGCAGCCACCGGCTCGAGCCCGGTGCCGCCGCGCACGCCGACACCTCGGTCGCCGGCCGCGACGCTGCCCTCGCCGCGGTCCGTGCCGCATGTTCCGGCATGCGACGCGCAGCGCGGACCCGAATGAGCGACGACGAGTGGAGGCACACGATGCTCCACGCGGTGCCGGAGGTGGCGCGCACCGCCGCCGGCGCTGCGATGACGCGCCCCGCCGTGGCCGCGGGGGCGCAGCGTATCGGCATGGTGTGCGCCATGTCGCGCGCCCGCGTGCGGGCGGCACACATCGCGTGCTGACGCACCGCACAACCCCGAGCTGGCGCATCCCGCTCGCGCCACCGACGCTGCTGCACGTACCGGGCGCGCTGCTTCGCCCGTGGCGCGTGGAGGATGCCGGCGCATACGAGCGCACGGTCCGGGGCAACGAGGCGCACCTGCGGCGATACACGCCGTGGGTGGTGGACGGCACGCTGCCGGGCGTTCCGTTCCGGCATCGGCTGGCCGACTTCGCGGCGGCCTTCACCGCGGGCCGCCAGTGGGTCTATGGCATCTTCGACGATCC
>JALOPN010000208.1 GCA_025453875.1 Gemmatimonadaceae bacterium
CTCGAGCACGGCGCAGCGGACCGTGCCGAGCGCGTGCGACACCTCGGGTGAGGCGACGTCGCCGGTCACGAGCACGAGCCGATCGATCCACTCCGGCCGCTCGGTCTCGAGCACACGGTAGAACTCGAGACCGGACATACCCGGCATCTTCACATCGCTGACGATCGCGTCGATGCGATTCCACGCCCCGTCGGTGCGAAGTCGCTCGAGGGCCTCCAGCGCCGAGGCACACAGCTCGACGGTCACGCCACGCCGTGTCAGAAAGCGCTCGAGTGCCTGACGAATGGCCGCTTCATCGTCGACGAGCAGCACGTGCGCCCTTCATCGTCGACGAGCAGCACGTGCGCCGCGGCCGGTGTCGCGGCCGGTGTCGCGGTCGGTGTTGCAGCCGGTGCAACCGAAGGGACGGGCGTGGTGGGCGTGATGATGCGCGCACGCGATGCCGACGCCACGTCCTGCGACGTGGCGATGAGTGTGTCGGGGAGTTGCACGGAGAAGATCGCGCCGACGCCGGAACCCGGCGCACCATTGCGGGCGCTGATGGTACCCTCGTGTTGTTCGACGATGCCGCGCGAGACCGAAAGTCCGAGTCCGGTGCCGGCCCCCACCGGGCGCGTTGTGAAGAAGGGCTCGAACACATGTGGCGCCGCGCGAGACCGAGAGTCCGAGTCCGGTCCCGGCCCCCACCGGGCGCGTTGTGAAGAAGGGCTCGAACACATGTGGCATCACGGCATCCGGCACCCCCGCGCCACTGTCGGCCACCTCGATGGTCCAACCAGCGCCGGGTTCGTAATCGAGTGCGACCGTGAGGCGGCCCCCTGCCGGCGTGGCCAGCAACGCGTTGCTCACGAGATTGTCGATGACCTGCCCGATGCCGGCCGCATCGACCCGCGCCAGCGGTCCGGCATCACGCACGATGCGTTCGATGGTGACATTGGCGCCGCGCGCCGCATTCTCGAAGGCGCGCACCGAGGTGGCGAGGCGCCGCATTCTCGAAGGCGCGCACCGAGGTGGCGAGGAGCTCCGACAGCGCCACCACCGTGCGTTCGCGCCCACTGCCGTCGCGTACCACCTGCAGCAGGTCGCGCACCACGGAACGCGCACGATCCGCTTGCGACTGCACCACCGTGAGCGCCTCGCGCGTGACACCGTCCGGAGCGTCCGCCAGCAGCTGCTCGGTGAACGACATGACGGCCGTGAGCGGATTGTTCAACTCGTGGGCCACGCCCGACACAAGACGACCGATCGATTCGAGGCGGCGCGTCCGGGCCACTTCCTGCTGCAGCGCCTCGCGCTCGACCGCGGCCTCGCGCTCGTCCGTGAGGTCGCGCGCGATCGCGATGACCGCCGTATCGCCGGTGGGCTGCAACAGCGGCGCGTACGACACACTGATCCATCGGACGCTGCCATCGGACCGTTGCATCGCATGTTCGAACGTGATGACCTCGCCGGCCATCGCTCGCGCGAACATCGCGCGCACCCGCGCGTGATCGGTACTCGGTACGAAGCGGATGAGACCACGACCCACCAGCGCGTCGCTCGTGAATCCGAGCTGCCGCTGACTCGCCTCGTTCGCCACGCGCACCCGACCGTCGCGATCGAGCACGAAGATCGCATTCGGTGCGGCATCGAGCACGCGCCGGGTGGACGCGTTCACGGCTTCCGTCCGCTTCACCTGCGCGCGGACCAGCCGGTCGATGGCGGCGAGCGCCAACACCCCGAGGCCGTACTGCGTGATCAGCAACCCGAACGCTCCGCGAACGCGGGGCAATCCGTACAACGGATCCGGATCGAGCCAGCCGAGCGCGGGGGGCAGGATCAGCGCCGACCAGCCCACCAGTGCCACCCACAGAATCCAGCGACTGGTACTCGGCGGAAGTGTCAGCGTGGCCACGGCGATGATGATCCCGTGAAAGATCGCGCCCAACCACCAGCCACCCCCCGTGGCATACATCAGCATCGTGACAATCGCCGTATCGATCACGAACGATCCGGTGAGCAGGCGCAGCTGGCCATCGGTGGTGCGCACGTGGCGCGACCACAGCGAGACACCGGCAATGCACAGCAGCCAGAGCCCATAGCCCACGAACTTGTCGCGGGTGGGGTCACCCGTATCCGTGAGCAGAAAGATCGCGTTGAGCGCCAGCGACGCGAGCACCAGCAGCACGCGTCGCGTGTTGAGCGAGCGCAGTTCCTGCGCCCAGACCTCCGCCGTGTAGAGCGGCGCCGTGCGCGAGATCAGGTCAGCCACTTCGCGTGCCATGAGGTGCCGGCCGGTCGCTCGAACTCGTGTCGCCACGCGCCCACGGTATTCACCGCCGGATCGAACACCGGGGTATCGCCCCGCACGAGTCCCGCCGCCGCGTGGGTCGCGAACGTGCCACGCGGCGCCGAGCGGACCACGCCCTCATCGTCGCGCCAGAACACGAGACCACCGCCGAGCAGCGTGGTCCCGAGCGACGGTTCGAGCGCACGCAGCGTGCGAAACAGCCCGTCCACCGAACAGCCCGATGCGTCCGTTCCCCGCGGGTGAACACCGATGCACAGGAAGCGGGCATCACGCAGGGTACGCGCCCCGTCGAGCGGCACGCCGTGCGCGCGCCACTGCGCCAGAAACGCATCAACCTCACGCAGCAGCAACGCCTCGGCGTCCGTTGACAGCGGTGCCGACGCGGCGAAGACCCACGCGCGCGCATCGTCGGGGAGCTGGTCGAAGGAGAGGATCGGCATGATGACCATCGCGAAATCGAAAGGGACCGGTCACTCGCCTTCGGCGCGACCGAAGAGCAGTTGAATCTGCGCCCCATCATCGGGGTGCGAAATCAGGTACACGTGATCACCGGGTAGCAGTTGGGCATCCCCTCGCGGCGCGATCAGATCGCGCGCACGCACGATGAGCATCACGCTCGTCGTGGCGGGCAATGGCAGGTCCGCGAGCCGCGCACCAGCGACGGGGAGCATGTCGTCAACGTAGTACGAATGCAACTCACTCGAAAACTGCTCGCGGGCCTCGACATTCAGGACCGCCGGGGGTGGTGGGGCGTCCGACGTTTCGAGATCGAGCCGTCGCGTCAGCCACGGGACGCTCATGCCCTGCAGCACCGCGCTCACCACCACGACAAAGAACACCACGTCGAACACCTGATGCGCGTTCGGGACGCCGGCCAGGATTGGCGCCGTTGCCAGAATGATCGGCACGGCCCCCTTGAGGCCGACCCAACCGATGTATCCGATCTCGCGGGGCTGGTAGCGGAACGGAAGCAGACACAGCGCGACCGCGACCGGGCGCGCCACGAAGGCCAGCACCAGCGCGACAGCGAAGCCCACGGGGGCGGCCGCCAGCAGTCGGCTCGGGAAGACCAGCAGTCCGAGGAGCAGAAACATCACGATCTGTGCGAGCCACGCCACCGCGTCGTGCACGCGCACCACGGAGGCGCGAAACGGCACCGTACCGTGGCCGATCGCGAGCCCCGCCGCATACACCGCGAGGAACCCGCTCCCGCCCAGCACCGTCGGCACGGCGTAGGCCAGACACGCCACCGCCAACGTGAACGCGGGATACAGTCCGGCGGCGCGCAGCTGCAGTCGCGGCAGCACCAGCGACGCCAGCAGCCCGAGTCCGGCGCCGAGGCCACCACCAATGGCGGTCTGCGCGATGACGTCGAGCGCGACGTCGGCGGCCGTGATCGAGCCACCGCGCACTACCCAGTCCGCCACCGTGAGCGTGAGGATGATGGCGAGCGGGTCGTTGAGCCCCGATTCGAGTTCGAGCGTGAGGCCGACGCGTTTGCGCAGGTTGATGCCGGCTCCGCGCAGCACCGCGAACACCGCCGCCGCGTCGGTCGAGGACACCACGGCGCCCACCAGCAACGCAATAGGCAGCGGCAACCCGAGCAGGTACGATCCGCCCGCGAGCAGCGCGGCGGTGATCAGCACGCCAAGCGTTGCGAGTACACTGGCCGGCCAGAAGACGCGCCGCACCGTCGTCACGGGCGTATTCAGCCCGCCATCGAAGAGAATCAGCGCCAGCGCGATCGAACCGAGCCGATACGCCAGACTGTAGTCCTCGAACACGACGCCTCCGAGGCCCTCGGATCCGGCCAGCATGCCCACGCCGAGAAAGAGCAGCGAGAGCGGGAGTCCGGTGCGCTCCGCCGCACGACTCGACAGGACGCTCAACAGCAGCAGCAGGCCGAAGAGTGCGACGGTAATGGCACTCGTGGTCGTGATGGTCTCGAGCATGTGTCAAGCTACTCGCCAACGCGAGCGCACCGCGACGCAAGTCCGAGGCGGCGTCAGCCGTTCGACGTCGGCGCGACGAAATCCGCGCGTCCGCTTTCGAACGCGACCATACGCTCCACCGTGGGCCAGGCCCAGCGGAAGCCGTGCGCCTCGAGCACCGTCGGGCGCACGCGCTGACTGGCCAGCGCTGTCGCCTGCACCATCTCGCGCCCGAAGAGGAGTTCGGCGGCAAACGCCGGCGCCGGCAGGAACGCGGGCCGACCGATCGCGGCGCCCACCTGTCGCGCGAACTCGGCGTTCGTGACGGCCGTCGGGGCGACGAGGTTGACGGGGCCACGAATCCGCTCGTCCATGAGCACGTGATGCATCGCGCCAATCTGATCATCGAGCGCGATCGGACTCATGTACTGCGTGCCACGGCCGAGCGGTCCGCCAAGGCCCGCCTGAAAGAGTGGCCACTGCTTCGCGAGGGCACCACCGGCAATGCCGACCACGATGCCGGTGCGCAGGTACGCGACGCGAATGCCCGCGTCCTCCGCCGGACGCGCCGCATCTTCCCACGCGCGTGACGTCGTGCCCAGAAAGTCATCGCCATCGGCGCTCTGCTCATCGAGCACTTCGTCACCACGGTGTGCGCCGTAAATGCCGATCGCGCTGCCCGACA